>LGTG01000643.1 GCA_001190015.1 Candidatus Burkholderia crenata | reverse complement strand
CTTCGCATGGCCGCCAGGCACGCAGTCAAGCAACCGCAATGCGCTCGCGCGCTCCGCGAATCCGTCTGCATAACTGACCGCGGCGCCGACCTCCAGCCCCGAGCGGTTCTCCATCAGGATGTGTCCATGGTAGCACAGGATGGCTGGACTCTTTTTGCTCTTCTTGAATAGACGTGCATCCGGATCCGTGTTCGACTCATGCGTATCGTTGCTGCGTCGCTTGCCCTTCCAGTCCGTGTCGGCATTGTGCCCGCTGCTTGGCGGCGGTGGTCCATCGTCTGAGCCGTCCTTCACACGGAATTTCTTGTGACTCGCCCATGCCTGAATCAGCGTACCGTCCACCGAGAAATGCTCTCTGGACAGCAAGCCCCGTTTGTCGGCCAGACTCATGACTTCGGTGAAGAACGCTTCCACGACTTCGTGCTCGAGCAACCGGTCGCGGTTCTTCGAGAACACCGAGTGGTCCCACACGGCGTCCCTCGATCGACAGTCCAATGAACCAGCAGAATAGCAAATTGTAGCGCATCTGCTCCATCAGCATGCGCTCGCTGCGCACCGAGTAGAACACCTGCAGGAGCAGCGCACGCAGCAGCTTCTCGGGTGCGATCGAGGTACGGCCGGTATCGGCATAGATGACGCCAAACAGCCCGTTGAGCCGTTTCAACGCTTCGTTGACCAGCAGTCGAATTGGTCTCAGCGGGTGATCCGCCGGGACGAAATCCTCCAGCTTGACCGTAGTAAACAGAGATTTTTGCATCTCATCCAATCCGCGCATCGCATCCATCGCCAAAGATTATGAACACGATATCCATAACGCTTGTCCCTCAAACCCCGCTTACACGGGACCCAATTTCAACAGCCTGCTAAAGGCACCGACATTAGTCGATACTCCGAGCGAGAACTCGACGCAGTTGCGAACGCGCTTAATTGCAGACCACGCAAAGCCCTCGATTAGAAGACACGAGCCGAGGCGTTTGAAGAGTTAATATTTGCAACCTAAATGATGGTGTTGCAATGACTGCTTGAACCTAAGGCGTTCGCGCTGGTATTTGCGAGAGCGGCCTGGAGCGTGTGCCTGTCATAAATTTTGTGTGTAAGGCATAACATGTAGCTCAAGGAGCATATATGCCACGCAAACTCAAGACGGCCACCGGATGCCCAGACGGCGTTGCCGTCGATTCCGAAGGAACTGATCGATCAGTTCGTGAAGGGACCCATGGCGGCTGAAGCGATGCACGCCGCTTCGGCCGCATTCAAGAAGGCGTTGATCGAGCGGGCGCTGGGTGCCGAGCTCGGACATCACCTGGGCTATGCGGCCCGAAGACGCGATCAACCATCGCAACGGCAAGAGCGGTAAGACGGTGCTGACCGACGACGGCTCGCTGCGACTGGAGCTTCCGCGCGACCGCGACGACAGCTTTGCGCCGATCCTGATTCCTAAGCACGAGCGGCGCTTCACCGGCTTTGACGACAAGATCATCGCAATGTACGCCCGTGGCATGACGGTACGCGAGATCCAGGGGTTTCTGGCCGAGCAGTACGGCACCGAAGTGTCGCCGGAGTTCATCAGTTCCGTGACCGATGCGGTGATGGACGAGGTGACGACTTGGCAGGGCCGCCCCCTTGAGCCGATGTATCCGGTTGGTGTTCTTCGACGCGCTGCGCGTCAAGATCCGTGAGGAAGGGCTGGTACGCAACAAGGCAATCTATTTTGGCGCTGGGCGTCCTGCCAGACGGCACACGGGACATCTTGGGACTGTGGATCGAGAACACCGAGGGTGCGAAGTTCTGGATGAAGGTGTTCAGCGACCTGAAGGTACGTTCCTGATCGCGGTCACCGACGGACTGAAGGGTATGCCTGAAGCGCTGGGCGCGGTGTTCCCGGCCACTACCTGTGTTAGTGAGTGTCGAATTTGCACAGCCGCTAACATTTGGGACGCCGGACCATGCCGAGAAGGCACCGGCATGACCGGCCAGGAAGCTGTCCATACGCGCATCGAGGAAGAAGCGCAGATAGATCTGCCGCGACCACGGAACCATCACAAAGGCCATCAGAGGCCGGCTCGCCAGTCCGATCTGCAGGTGGCCAAAACTTCCCCAGTCGCATTGACTTTGTTCTCCTGGCAAGGTGCGAAGCCGAAGGTACGCCTCGGTCACCGGGCGTGGACGATGAAGCAAAACCAGGTGTCTGAAGTGGTGATGACCGCCGCGGTAGCCCCACTCATAGACTATCGCATACAGGTGGCTGGCCGTGAGTGAAGGAAACCTCTTCAGCGTCTCATGGATGAATGGCAGGTAGGCATCGATTTGTGAGGGCCGCAGCACGGGGCAGGCCGTCCTGCGCCAGCACGCGCTGGACGGTGCGGCCGCACGTGCAACTGGCGCGCGATGGTGCCACAGCGCCACTTCTCGACGTGGTAGTAGCGCAGGATCTGTGCTTCAAGTTCGGTTCCGATGGTCATGGGTCATGTCCTGTGAAATGCGTAAGGAATGCAAACATCACGGAAGACCCGACGGCGAGTGGCCCCAGGCGTACGAAGCCCGAACACACGCATTTGCAGAAGTGGCAATGCTCTCCGCACAGGTGCGGCGGTGATGGGTGCCGGTGATGTGGCCGCCGACGTCGTCGAAGTCGGTGCCAGTAGAGCATTGGCGGCAGGCATGGCGGAACCGTGATGCGCACTTTATTCTGGCGGCTAAGATAGCGGCGCATCCCTTCGGCGTGGGCAAAGCGGCCATGGTGGCTGCGCTGGTAGCGGCGGCCGGCCGCGCATGCTGGATTGGCGGGAAAGCTCCGAGCAGTCGCTATTGCAATAGATCTGGCCGCGATCGCAACGGCGGCAAACAATGACCTGCGCCCGACAGCACACGCATACAAACAGTCGGCCTGACGTCGGCATTGAGAATCCCCGTCAATGCCGATCCGATATCGACAGGGCTGACGTGGCGTGCAATACTTGGCGCACACCCGTGCCCCGTCGTACGCGTGTTGGGTTCGACACCGGAATGAACCTGGCAGTTTGGGCCGGTGTCGGATCTTGTTTGTGTTCGGCGGTAGGTAAAACCTTCTTCTACCACATCCCGACTCCTGCGTCACCCCCTTAAGAAACGAGCTGCACCGGGCACGTCTGCACTCGCCCTTCGTGCTCCTTCCGACGCACCCGAGACCTGCTTATCGGCACCTCTGCTGGTCGTCAAAAGACCGTTCTGCAGAACAAGATCACAAGATCGTTTCGCATTTCTGATCGACGCCGCCATTTGGCGTCGCTTTCTGACCGCCGTTCACACCTTACGTCAGCATTCGCTACAGCGAACGACTGCAGGCATCGAACCATCGGTCGGTAGCCGGGGAGACAGTTACGACAACGCGATGGCTGAAACGATCAACGGCCTGTACAAGGCGGAACTGATTCATCGTCGTGCGCCGTGGAAAACGCGTGAGTCCGTCGAACTGGCGACACTGGAATGGGTGGCCTGGTTCAACCATCATCGGCTGATAGAACCGCTCGGCTATATCCCGCCCTCAGAAGCTGAAGCAAACTAATATCGGCAACTCAGCAATATTGCTACTGTGCCAGTATCAACTTAAACTAACCAGCCTCCACGATTCCCGGTTCCCGGGGCGGTTCACAATGCTGGTGCGCGGGTGGACGAGGTGGCCCACCTGACCATCGGCAACGTCGATGTGATCTCCGAAAGCGTGAGCGTTTTCGGCAAAGGTTGCAAACAACGGCAGTGTCCGCTAAGGCCCGACACCGTGCAAGAGTTGCGCAACCTCGCCGGCCAACGCCCACCGCAGGAACGTGTATGCCTCAATCGCTGCGGGCAGCCGGCTGATCCCGTCAGGATCGCGGCTCGGGCACCACAAGCCCACATTTGAGCCAACACCACAACGCGACAAATGTGGTCGATCACATTGAGTGCCGTAGTGCTGCACGTACGGATCTGTGCGGGGGGCGGTGGGTAACCATCGTTCCTACCGCGACCAATCAAGCTAGATTTGTAAATTCATAAATTTTTATCTGGAATAGTAAGCAACGTAATATTATATAATAAATTGGAATATTGTCAATTATGAAATTTATGTCCCAATATTTGGTTTTCAGGTTCTCAAACGTCGGGCAGGAGGTTCCTTCACTCTGCATATAGATGTACGCGACATAGATGATTATCTAACTAGTTTTTTTACTTTAATTTTGATATAATTACTTCCAATGTGAAGGATTTAGTTGTAATTTTCTTTGTTTCGAAGATCTTGGGATGTGTATGCTCAACTTCGCCTGAGATTTTATTTTCAAAGAATTTCATGCATCGTGTATTGCCAACCTGATGAGTGCGGTGGCGGATATAATGTAATGCGGCATGAAAAAGGATCTATCTCCGCTCTACCGTCGAACCGATGTCGTTTGTGATGTGATCTTCGCAAAATTTATCTTATCGATAGATGCTAATGTGGAGCGATCGTGAACAGTATTGAATTGCCTGAGCGTCATCGACCTGCATCGCTGATGCAAATGGATATATGGATGGTTCAGAAAATCGCGGCGGATTATCCCAATTGCATCGCCGAGTATCTCCATTTTCGTGGAGCACTGGATGGGCCCCATTTTTTGGGTGCCTTGCACTGCGTTGCAAGGGAGGCAAGCGAGCTGCGGTGCAATTTGCACCACGATGGCGTGCGGCTGATCAAGTATCAACGAGATTTAGCCGAATGGGTGCCAGATTTCATTGATGTTTCGACAGAGGCAAACCCTGAGGCAACGGCTCTGTCGATCATGCGATCACAGGTCGTTAAGTCAGTCGACATGAGAACGGACGCACTGTTTCGTTGGTGCCTGATTCGTCTCAGCGACGAGCATCATATATTCTTTCATGCCTATCATCACATTGTGATGGATGGGGTGGGCTATGTGCTGCTACTCGAGCGCGTGGCGGAGGTGTATCGCGCGCTGCGCTCGGATTTGCCACTGCCAGTATGTCGTTTCGCTACCGCTAGCGCCATCGTCGATGATGAGGTCCGTTATCGTGCGTCCGAACAATTTGCCGTGGACCGCGCCTTCTGGCAAGCGCGCGCCGCGTTGCAAGCCAAGGCGGAACCCCCTTTGCCGTTGTCCGGCGAGCCGTTCCTCGCTTTCGCCGAAAGCGCAGTTATTCCGGAGGCCGGCAGGCTGAGCCTGAAAGCGGCCGCAGAGCGTCTGGGTGTATCGCTTTCCCGGTTGTTAAGCGCGGCCATCATCGCTTACTTCCGTCGCTGGGACGGCCAGAACGAGATGCGGTTTCGGCTGGCCGTGTCGGCCCGCAGCGAAGTCACCATGCAGGCACCAGGCTATATGGCACACGCGTTGCCGTTGCAGGCGAGCTTTACGCCCCACACCAGTCTTGCCGATATCGTGCGCCAGCTAGACGGCGAAGTGCGCTGCATGCGTCCGCACATTCGCTATCGGGCGGAAGACATCGTTCGGGACTGGGCATCGACCGGCGGAGTGCAGGGTGCACAGGGGCCGGTGATCAACATCATGCCGTTCTCTTATGCATTCGACTTTGGCGAATGCCGAGTGACATCCGCACATCAATTGACCGTCGGCTTGCTGAATGCGCTGGAAGTTGCGGTCCACGATCGCAAGATTGGCGATGGTCTGCATATCGACCTGTATGCCCCGCAAGCATGCGGCTCGCCTGTTCAGTTGCAACAGCATGTCAGAAGACTGGCGCGTTTCATTGAGGTCGCGACGGCTGTGCCACAAAGTCCGATCGACACACTGCCATGGCTGGACGAGTCGGAACGGAGGCAACTGCTGGAGGAATGGAGTGGCAACGCACTGGATTTGGGCGAAATCACGCTGGCGGAACTGTTCGAAGTTCAGGCAACCCGTCAGCCGAATGCCGTGGCGCTGGAGGGGCCGGACGAACGCGTGAGCTATGGCGAGTTGGACGCACGGGCTAACCGACTGGCGAGTCACCTGCAGAGTTTGGGCGTGGGGCCAGATGTCGTGGTCGGGGTGTGCTTGGAGCGCTCGATTGACATGGTGGTGGCGATACTTGGGATCGCCAAGGCAGGGGCTGCCTATTTGCCGCTCGCGCCGGATTACCCGACCGAGCGCCTGGCCTACATGCTGACGGATTCGATGGCGCCAGTACTTTTAACCGAGTCAAAACAGGTCGAACGACTGCCGTCGTATTGGGGTCATCTGGTGAAGCTGGATCGACTCGATTTGTCGGGGCAGGCGTCGAGTGCGCCGGCGCGAGCGCTACGACCAGATCACTTGGCGTATGTGATCTATACCTCGGGCTCGACGGGCCAACCCAAAGGGGTGGCGGTCAGCCACGCCGGCTTAGCTGGGTTGGTAAAAAGTCAGGAGGAGCGGTTCGCGGTGGCCGGGCCGGTACGGGTTCTGCAGTTTGCGTCGCTGAGTTTTGACGCAGCGGTAATGGAAATCCTTATGGCGTTCTGCAGTGGCGGTCGGTTGGTATTGCCGGCAGCGGGGCCGCTGCTGGGTGAGCAGCTAGAGGAGACCCTGAATCGTTACGCAATCAGTCATGCGCTGATTGCACCATCCGCGCTGGAGACGGTGGAAGCAGAGGTCGTGCCTGGTCTGAGCACGCTGGTGGTGGGAGGCGAGACCTGTTCCGGGGCAACAGCGGCGTCGTGGTCGCAGGGAAGGCGCATGGTCAACGCCTACGGCCCGACCGAGGCGACGGTGTGTGTGACGATGAGCAAGCCGCTGTCGGGCAGCGACAAGCCGAAGCTGGGTCGACCAACACTGGGGGCAAAGCTGTATGTGCTGGATAGCACGTTGCAACCGGTTCCGGTGGGGGTGGCGGGGGAACTGTACATCGCGGGCCGGGGATTGGCACGTGGGTATTACCAACGACCCGGACTGACGGCGGAGCGGTTCGTGGCGAACCCATATGGCAAAGGCGAACGGCTGTATCGGTCGGGAGATCTGGCACACTGGAGCGGGGAAGGAGAACTGGAGTATCTAGGCCGGGTGGACCAACAACTGAAAATCCGAGGTTTTCGCATCGAGCCGGGCGAGATCGAGACGGTGTTGTGCCAGCACCCGCAGGTAAGGGAGGCGGTGGTGGTATCGCGCACAAATGGCCGCGATACGCAACTGGTGGGTTATGTCACGATACGTGGCGAGGTGGATGGGCAGGCGCTACGCCGTCAGGTAGCAAACTGGTTGCCAGAGTACATGGTACCGGCAGTGGTGCTGGTGTTGGAGGAATTGCCGCGGCTGCCGAACGGGAAGCTGGATCATCAGGCGTTGCCCGCGCCGGAATACACGGGCAAGCGCTACCAACGTCCGCGCAATGCCCAGGAGGAAATATTGTGTGGGCTGTTTGCGGAAGTGCTGGAAGTGGGCAGTGTGGGTATAGACGACAGTTTTTTCGATTTGGGCGGTCATTCGCTGCTGGCAACACGGTTGATCAGCCGAATTCGCGCCACCATGAACATCGAACTCTCTATTCGCGATCTGTTCGAATGTTCTAGTGTTGCCAGCTTGTCCCGACATATTGTTATCGGCAATCAGAGCTGGAATCCGTATGAAGTTTTGATGCCCATTCGGGCTTCGGGAAACCGGCATCCGTTGTTCTGCATCCACCCGGAAGGTGGACTGGGCTGGAGCTACATCGGTCTGGCTCTGCATCTCGATCATTTACAACCCATCTATACCCTCCAGGCACGTGGTCTGGACGGAGTGTCCAAGTTGGCGTCATCGATCCGGGACATGGCCGCAGATTATATTCAACAGATCCGTACTGTTCAGCCTGATGGCCCATATCACTTGTTGGGCTGGTCACTGGGTGGCTTGGTTGCTCAGGAGATGGCGGTACAACTTGAGCGAGCCGATGAGAAAGTTGCTCTGTTGGCAATACTGGATACTTTCCCGATTGAAATCCTGCATGATGCGATGTTTGGCAAGCAGGCATGTGCCTACGACATTTTCGCGCAGGTGGTCCAGGATATGCATGCAATGCAGATCGATGAAGATCGACTGAAGTCCATGTATCAGATCGGCCTGAATCACATGAAGATCACGGCGACTTTTTCCTCATCGCATTACCGCGGAGATTTGCTGTTGTTCCGCTCAACGATACCTTATGCGGACGACGCCTTGATGCCGCAACCAGAAACCTGGAGCCCATATATTTCAGGGATACTGGAAGTTCACGAAGTTGAATGCACTCATATGGAGATGATGCAGAAGGACGTAACGAAAGTAATTGGCCAGATTCTGAAATCAAAGCTATCAAAAACTGCTGAAAAGTAGAATTTTAAAGGAACCACCTCATGAGCAATCCTTTTGATGATAAAGACGGAATTTTTAAAGTTTTGGTGAATGACGAAAACCAGCATTCGCTTTGGCCGGATTACATCACCGTACCATCTGGTTGGAACACCGTATTTGGACCCGCATCCCGCGATGCATGTCTGGATTACGTTGAAAATAACTGGACAGATATGCGACCCAAAAGCCTGATCGATGCGATGCAATCGGATGAAACATGACAACGCCCGTTCGAGTGGTGATCTCTGGGGCAGTTGGTCGCATTGGTAATAGTTTGTTGTTCAATATTGCCAGTGGCCAGCTGTTGGGGAGCGAGCAGCCTGTCGTGTTGAGCTTGCTGGAGGCATCTTCTCGATTACCGATGCTAAGCGGCGTCTTGATGGAGTTGCATGACGGGGCTTTTCCATTGCTCGCGAATGTCGAAATCCATGATGATCCGTGGCTAGCGTTTGACGGTGCAGACTATGCGTTTCTGATCAGTTCGCCGCCCGACAGTCTGAGCGAAGCATCGAAAACGGCGGATGCCAGGATGGAAAATCATGGCGCTACATTTGCGGTACACGGCAGAGCGCTGAACGGCGTTGCCAATCGCGATGTCAAACTACTGGTGGTCAGCAATCCAGTCATGCTCAACGCACTAACAGTGCAACGCAATGCCCCGAATCTCGATCCATCGTGTATATGCGGGATGATGCGCTTGGATCACAACCGCGCACATGCATTGCTGGCGCACAAGGCCCGGGTTCATCTCTCGGAGGTCAGAAAGGTAATTGTCTGGGGCAATCACAGTCGCACCCAATACCCTGATTTCGATCACGCGACCATTGGTGGAATTCCGGCCTGCAACCTGATCAGTCACGACTGGCTCCGCCAGGACTCCGTCGATATCGTTAGACAACGTGGGTATGCAGTGATCGATGCCTATGGCGGCTTGCGAGCCGCATCCTCTGCAGCAAAGGCGGCGATTGATCATATGCGGGATTGGGTCTTCGGCACGCGTGAAGGAGATTGGACATCCATGGGGGTATTTTCTGACGGCTCCTATGGTGTTCCCGCCGGAATATTCTTCGGTTACCCCGTGGTCTCCCATCAAGGTGATTTACATATCGTCAAGAATCTGAGGCCGAATCCGATCGTTCTGGAGAAAATTCATCTCAGTGCAGATGAGATTTATCAGAGATCAAAAAATTTCAAGCTGATTTGATCCTGCAAATCAATTCTGGTGATGAATTCTGACTCTTGAAATATTTCGATCTTCAGGTGACAGAATGGAGTGGTGACGTGAGAGAAATATCGGTGGGAATTTCATCCGCACAGATGGAGATATGGTTGGCGCAGCAATTGAGGAAGGATCTATTCATCAATATAGCCGAGTATCTTCAGATTGACGGGGTGTTGGACATCGCACTATTCATGGACGCGTTACACCGAGTGCTGCAGGAAGCCATAGTATTACACGTCAATTTCTCCGGTCATGTTGACCGTCCTGTGCAATTCTTGCGCACAAGCAAAGGCTGCGCACCGAGTTTCATCGATGTATCAGCGCAGTCTGATCCTTTCTTTGCAGCACAACGGGCGATGAGAGAACTTGCGCACAGTCCGTTCGACCTGGGGCAGGACGCACTGTTTCGTTGGTGCCTGATTCGTCTCAGCGACGAGCATCATATATTCTTTCATGCCTATCATCACATTGTGATGGATGTGGCGGGCTATGTGCTGCTACTCGAGCGCGTGGCGGAGGTGTATCGCGCATTGCGCTCGGATTTGCCACTGCCAGCATGTCGTTTCGCTACCGCTAGCGCCATCGTCGATGATGAGGTCCGTTATCGTGCGTCCGAACAATTTGCCGTGGACCGCGCCTTCTGGCAAGCGCGCGCCGCGTTGCAAGCCAAGGCGGAACCCCCTTTGCCGTTGTCCGGCGAGCCGTTCCTCGCTTTCGCCGAAAGCGCAGTTATTCCGGAGGCCGG
Organism: Candidatus Burkholderia crenata; assembly: GCA_001190015.1. Classification (GTDB taxonomy): domain Bacteria; phylum Pseudomonadota; class Gammaproteobacteria; order Burkholderiales; family Burkholderiaceae; genus Caballeronia; species Caballeronia crenata. The sequence continues at coordinate 92,755 of LGTG01000643.1, read as the reverse complement.
CAGGCTGAGCCTGAAAGCGGCCGCAGAGCGTCTGGGTGTATCGCTTTCCCGGTTGTTAAGCGCGGCCATCATCGCTTACTTCCGTCGCTGGGACGGCCAGAACGAGATGCGGTTTCGGCTGGCCGTGTCGGCCCGCAGCGAAGTCACCATGCAGGCACCAGGCAATATGGCACACGCGTTGCCGTTGCAGGCGAGCTTTACGCCCCGCACCAGTCTTGCCGATATCGTGCGCCAGCTAGACGGCGAAGTGCGCTGCATGCGTCCGCACATCCGCTATCGGGCGGAAGACATCGTTCGGGACTGGGCATCGACCGGCGGAGTGCAGGGTGCACAGGGGCCGGTGATCAACATCATGCCGTTCTCTTATGCATTCGACTTTGGCGAATGCCGAGTGACATCCGCACATCAATTGACCGTCGGCGTGCTGAATGCGCTGGAAGTCGCGGTCCACGATCGCAAGATTGGTGATGGTCTGCATATTGACCTGTATGCCCCGCAAGCATGCGGCTCGCCTGTTCAGTTGCAACAGCATGTCAGAAGACTGGCGCGTTTCATTGAGGTCGCGGCGGCTGTGCCACAAAGTCCGATCGACACACTGCCATGGCTGGACGAGTCGGAACGGAGGCAACTGCTGGAGGAATGGAGTGGCAACGCACTGGATTTGGGCGAAATCACGCTGGCGGAACTGTTCGAGGTTCAGGCAACCCGTCAGCCGAATGCCGTGGCGCTGGAGGGGCCGGACGAACGCGTGAGCTATGGCGAGTTGGACGCACGGGCCAACCGACTGGCAAGTCACCTGCAGAGTTTGGGCGTGGGGCCAGACGTCGTGGTCGTAGTGTGCCTGGAGCGCTCGATTGACATGGTGGTGGCGATACTTGGGATCGCCAAGGCAGGGGCTGCCTATTTGCCGTTCGCGCCGGATTACCCGACCGAGCGCCTGGCCTACATGCTGACGGATTCGATGGCGCCAGTACTTTTAACCGAGTCAAAACAGGTCGAACGACTGCCGTCGTATTGGGGTCATCTGGTGAAGCTGGATCGACTCGATTTGTCGGGGCAGGCGTCGAGTGCGCCGGCGCGAGCGCTACGACCAGATCACTTGGCGTATGTGATCTATACCTCGGGCTCGACGGGCCAACCCAAAGGGGTGGCGGTCAGCCACGCCGGCTTAGCTGGGTTGGTAAAAAGTCAGGAGGAGCGGTTCGCGGTGGCCGGGCCGGTACGGGTTCTGCAGTTTGCTTCGCTGAGTTTTGACGCAGCGGTAATGGAAATCCTTATGGCGTTCTGCAGTGGCGGTCGGTTGGTATTGCCGGCAGCGGGGCCGCTGCTGGGTGAGCAGCTAGAGGAGACCCTGAATCGTTACGCAATCAGTCATGCGCTGATTGCACCATCCGCGCTGGAGACGGTGGAAGCAGAGGTCGTGCCTGGTCTGAGCACGCTGGTGGTGGGAGGCGAGACCTGTTCCGGGGCAACAGCGGCGTCGTGGTCGCAGGGAAGGCGCATGGTCAACGCCTACGGCCCGACCGAGGTGACGGTGTGCGTGACGATGAGCAAGCCGCTGTCGGGCAGCGACAAGCCGAAGCTGGGTCGACCAACACTGGGGGCAAAGCTGTATGTGCTGGATAGCACGTTGCAACCGGTTCCGGTGGGGGTGGCGGGGGAACTGTACATCGCGGGTCGGGGATTGGCACGTGGGTATTACCAACGACCCGGATTGACGGCGGAGCGGTTCGTGGCGAACCCATATGGCAAAGGCGAACGGCTGTATCGGTCGGGAGATCTGGCACGCTGGAGCGGGGAAGGAGAACTGGAATATCTGGGCCGGGTGGACCAACAACTGAAAATCCGAGGTTTTCGCATCGAGCCGGGCGAGATCGAGACGGTGTTGTGCCAGCACCCGCAGTTAAGGGAGGCGGTGGTGGTATCGCGCACGAATGGCCGCGATACGCAACTGGTGGGTTATGTCACGGTGCGTGGCGAGGTGGATGGGCAGGCGCTACGCCGTCAGGTAGCGAACTGGTTGCCAGAGTACATGGTACCGGCAGTGGTGCTGGTGCTGGAGGAATTGCCGCGGCTGCCGAACGGGAAGCTGGATCATCAGGCATTGCCCGCGCCGGAATACACGGGCAAGCGCTACCAACGTCCGCGCAATACCCAGGAGGAAATATTGTGTGGGCTGTTTGCGGAAGTGCTGGAAGTGAACAATGTGGGTATAGACGACAGTTTTTTCGATTTGGGCGGTCATTCGCTGCTGGCAACACGGCTCGTCGATCGAATCCGGACGACGCTGGGTGTGGAACTACCGATCAGGACGATTTTCGACCAACCGACGATCGCGGAGCTGGCGGTTGTCTTACCACAGTGTCAAGCGATTACGCGGCCGCCTTTGAGGGCGCGTCGACGTGTTGAGAATAGTGATTGGAGTTAGCCATGCAGAATTCCGCAATCGAAGTGCTGCCGCTTTCCTATGCTCAGCGGCGACTTTGGTTTACGCATTGCATCAAAGGACCTAGTCCCGCCTATAACATTCCTCTTATGCTACGCCTCGCGGGCAAGCCTGCGAAAGAAGCGCTGCAAGCCGCCTTACAAGATGTGCTAACTAGGCATGAGAGCCTTCGTACCCTGTGTGTGGAGGCGGACGATGGTGAACCCATGCAGCATATTCTGCCGGCGCAGGCCGTGACGGTGTTTCGACTGGAAACGCACGTCGCTGCCAGCGTGGCCGAACAGTCCGAGGCAGTGGTGGAGGCTAGCCGCCACTGCTTTGATCTGTCGACCGAGATTCCGTTGCGCGCGACGTTGTTTCTGGCGGAAGGGGCGCCGCCGTTACTACTGCTGCTGCTGCATCACATTGCAGCAGACGGGGACTCGTTGCCGGTGTTGGCCAAGAACTTGGAATTTGCCTATCTGGCCCGTCACGAAAGTCGGCCACCAGAGTGGTCGCTACTCGCCGTTCAATACGCGGACTATACGCTTTGGCAGCGGGAATGGCTGGGCAATATCGGCACAGCGGACAGTCCCGCCGCACATCAGCTTCGTTATTGGCGCGGTGCGTTACGAGGGATGCCTCAGGTGATGGCCCTGCCGACCGATCGACCGCGGCCGCCCGTCGCTACGCATCGCGGCGGTAAGGTGCCGTTTGCACTGCCGGCCGCGGCACATGCGCGGCTGAAGACATTGGCCGAGACCGAAGCGGTAACGTTGTCGATGGTCTTGCAGGCCGGCCTTTCCGCTTTGCTTTATCGATTAGGGGCTGGTTCCGATGTCGTGATCGGTGGACTATTGGCAGGCCGCAATGATGAGGCATTGAAGGATCTGATCGGTTTCTTCGTCAATGCCTGGGTTTTGCGGACGGATCTGTCCGGCCATCCCGATTTTCATGTCCTGTTGCGTCGTGTGCGCGAGCAGGCACTTCAAGCTTACAGTCACCCAGATCTACCCTTCGAGTGGCTGGTCGAGCAGTTGAATCCGATCCGTTCCACTTCGTATCATCCGCTGTTCCAGGTGGTATTGGTTTTGCAGAACAATCAGCGTGCCCGATTTCGATTGGGCGGACTGGTGGTGGAGCAGCAAGTGCTTGGTACAGGTACAGCGAAGTTCGACCTCGCCTTCAATCTGTTTGAGACAATGAGCGACGACGGGCACCCGCTGGGCGTGACGGGCGATCTCGAATACGCATGCGACCTGTTCGATCCTCCCAGCGCGGTTCGATTGGCCTATCGCTTGAGCCGCTTACTGGAAATCTGGTCCGCAGCACCGTCGCAGTCGATTGCCATCCTTGATTTACTGGAGAGATCAGAGCGCGAACAAGCTTTGCTGGAGTGGAACGCGACGACTCGGCCACTCCCCGCGTTGACGCTGGCAGAAGCATTCGAAACGCAGGCGGCGCTTACACCAGAGGCGGTAGCGCTGGCGTTTGGCGATGAAGTACTGAGCTACGCTGAACTAAACAAACAGGCCAATCGCTTGGCACGGATGCTGGTTGCCGCGGGTCTCGGGCCGGAAGGCAGGGTCGCGTTGGCCGTTCCGAGATCGCTGGATATGGTCGTGGCTTTGCTCGGCGTGACTAAGGCGGGCGCGGCGTATTTGCCGCTAGATCCAGAGTATCCGGCAGAGCGGCTGGCATACATGCTGGCCGATGCAAAGCCGACGCTGTTGATGACTGTCAACGCGCAGCTCGGTAGCCTGTCCGAATGCGCGGGGATACCGGTGCTGGCGCTGGATGCCGATTCGGTTCGGGACGCGATTTCGCAGATGTCAGGATGCAACTTGGTTCAATCGGAACGGCTGTGTCCATTGCAGCCTCAGCACCCTGTTTGCGTGATCTATACCTCCGGTTCGACAGGCCGTCCGAAGGGCGTGATGGTGACCCACCAGGGTATCGTCAGCTTACGTGCCAGCCAAATCGAGCGATTCGGCGTGTCCGCTGAATCGAGCGTGTTGCAATTCGCCTTCTTGAGCTTCGGCGCGGCGCTGTTCGAAATTTGCACGTCTCTGTTGACAGGCGCGCGCCTGGTGTTGGTATCCAGCATCAAAGAAGCGCTGAACGTTGAGACAATGACCGCATTGGTGACTCGGCACCGGTTGAGTCATATGGTGGTGCCGCCATCCGCGTTGGACACGTTGTGCGCCGACCGTCTGCCTCGTACGGTCCGCATCATGGTGGCAGGTGAGCATTGTCCGGCCCATCTGGTTGAGCGTTGGTCCGCGGATCGATTCATGGTTAACGGTTACGGTTCGTCTGAAGTAACCGTATGCGCGACGATGAGTCAGCCCCTGTCCGGCCGTGCACTCCCGCCGATGGGGGCGCCGAATGCCAATACCCGACTCTACTTGCTGGATGCAGGGATGCAACCCGTCCCGGCGGGCGTGATGGGTGAGCTATACGTTGCCGGGGAAGGTTTGGCTCGAGGTTATTTGAGCCGCCCGGGTCTTACCGCGGAGCGTTTTGTCGCCAATCCATTCGAGCCAGGTTGGCAGATGTACCGGACGGGCGATCTCGCACGGCGCGACATCGATGGCCGGCTCGACTATTTGGGACGCGTTGACCATCAGGTCAAGATCCGAGGTTTCCGGATCGAACCGGCTGAGATTGAGGCGGCGCTTCGCCAGCTACCAGGCGTGGCCCAAGCGACTGTCGTAGCTTGGGAGGAGGTACCGGGGGCAAAGCAACTGGTTGGCTACGTCGTGCCCAAGGAGGGCGTTATGCTGGAGCCGCGCGCCATGCGCCGTGAGTTGGCCGAGCACCTGACCGATCATATGGTTCCCGCGGTGCTGGTCGAGCTATCGGCTTTGCCCCGAACGCCGAACGGCAAACTCGACCGCAGTGCCCTGCCTGCGCCGGTATTCGTCACAGAAGGATATCGCGAGCCACGCACGGCAAAAGAGTGCACCCTATGTCAACTGTTCGCGCAAGTACTCGATTTGCCTCAAGTAGGTATCGACGACGCCTTCTTTGATCTGGGCGGCGACAGCATCAGTTCCATCCAACTGGCCAGCCGCGCGCGCAAGCGTGGCTGGCACGTGACGCCGAACCAGGTGTTTCGCTATCCGCGCGTGCAGGATCTGGCTACGGTGATGTTGCCGTTGACAAATGGGGTGGACTCTGTGCAAGAGGAGCCGTGTGGTGACCTGACGCTGACGCCGATTCTACGCTGGATGTGGGAAAACGGCCCATATCGTCTTTTCCATCAGTCGCAACTGTTGCGTGCGCCGTCTGGGTTGCGGCGCGCCGACTTGCTGGCAATGGTCCAGGCGCTGCTCGATCACCACGATGCGTTGCGCATGCGTCTACACGAGGACGATGGCGAAGCGCGCATGACGATTCTACCGGTGGGTACGACGAGGGCCGAGGATTGCGTGCGTCGTATCGAGATCGTGGGAGTCGATGCCGTCGAGCGACAGGTGGTGCTGGCCCGTGAAACGGACGAGGCAATCCTGCGTCTGGATAGCGAATGTGGTCGACTGGTGCAAGTGGTGTGGCTAGATGCCGGTTCGGAAGAAGGGTGGTTACGTCTTGTCATTCACCATCTGGCCGTGGACGGCGTGTCGTGGCGTGTGTTGCTATCGGATTGGCAGCAAGCTTGGGCGGACGTGTGCGTGGGGTGCGCTATTTCGCTCGATCCGGTTGGCACGTCGTTCCGCAACTGGGCACTGTGTTTGCAACGGGATGCACAGTCTCCGCAGCGCGAAGCCGAGCTGGCGTACTGGTGCTCGATGCTGTCGACGACCGATATGCCGCTCGGACGACGGGCATTCGATCCAGCCCGCGATACCACCCGAACCAAACAGAGTCTCAGCCTATCACTGCCCGTCCGGACGACCCAAGCGTTACTGACTCAGGCTGCAACGCGCTTTCATGCGCAGGCGAACGATGTGTTGTTAACCGTGTTTGTGCTCGCCATGGCAGCTTGGCGGCGCCAATGCATGGGCCATGCCCCCGATGCGTTGCTATTCGACCTGGAAGGGCACGGTCGCGAGACCCAGGACACCGCGATCGACCTGTCGCGTACGGTTGGTTGGTTTACCAGTCTGTTCCCGGTGCGAGTGAGACTGGATGCCGTCGATCTGGACGACGCACTAGGGGAGGGCGCTAGCCTGGGCCGTCTGCTGAAGTCGGTAAAGGAGCAACTTCATGCGTTGCCGGACCGGGGCCTGGGCTTCGGCTTGCTCCGCTACTTGAACCAGGGTACCGCTGCAGAGCTTGCCGCACACGGACAGCCACAAATCGGTTTCAACTATCTTGGCCGCTTTGCGGCATCGGAGGGGGGCGACTGGCAACTGGCCTCAGACGTGGGCATCGAGGCGGGGCAGGATCCGGAAATGCCCCTGCCGCATCCGCTGTCGTTTGACGCACATACCTTGGACCGAACACATGGGCCGGAATTAACCGCCATTTGGTCCTGGGGCAGCGAATTGTTCTCCTCGGACGAGATTGCCGAACTGGCACAGTTGTGGCAGCAGGCCGCAATGGCTTTAGCTGAGCATGTGACAAGGCCGGGGGCAGGAGGCCGCACGCCGTCGGATCTGCCCCTCGTTCACTTGCATCAGGCGCAGATTGAGCAACTGGAGGTGGAATATCCGCGGATCGAAGAGGTCTTGCCGTTGTCTCCGCTGCAGAAGGGACTACTGTTCCACGGTCTGTACGATCCGGCGGGCGTCGATCCCTATGTCGAGCGATTGATCTACGCGCTAGAAGGCGAACTCGACGCCGGTGCGCTCAAGCAAGCGGTACACGGCCTGCTGCTGCAGCACAGCAATTTGCGCGCGTGTTTCGTTGATCTGGGCCGCGGACAGCCAGTGCAGGTTATCGTGCCGCTTTCGGCACTACCTTGGCAGGAAATTGACTTGTCCATGCTGGGGGAGGACGAGCAGCAGGCGGTACTTGAACAAATGCAGGAGGAAGACCGTCATCAGCGGTTCGATCTGTCTCATGCGCCGTTGTTGTCTTTCGTGCTGATCCGACTCGCTGTCGATCGCCACCGGCTGATCATGAGCAACCATCACATCCTGCTGGATGGTTGGTCTGGGCCACTGTTATGGCGCGAGTTGATGAAATTGTATCGAAGCGGCGGCGATCTGCGCGCCATACCGCGCGTGACGCCATATCGCGATTATCTGGATTGGCTGGCTAGGCGCGATCTGGAGCCCGACCGGATGGCCTGGCGCGGATATTTGCGCGATTTGGTTACCCCGACGTTGCTGGCTCCAGCCGCGCCCACGGAGTACGTGATCCAGGAGACCTATGAACGGGCGTTGCCCGACGCACTGGCGAGCGGGCTGACTGCGCTTGCCGAACAGTTGGGGGTGACGTTGAATACCGTGATACAAGGCGCTTGGGGTAGGGTGCTCGGGTGTCTCACGACAAGCCAAGACGTGATGTTCGGTTCCAACGTGGCAGGGCGCCCTGCGGAGCTGAACGGTATAGAAGACATGATTGGCCTGTTCATTAATACTATCCCATTACGGGTGCGCTGGTCGCGCGGAGAATCCATCGGCGACGTGCTAAAGCGCATACAGTCGGAGCAGGTCGATCTGTTAGAGCACCAGTACTTGGATTTGGTCGAGATTCAGAGTCAGGCCAGCCACAGGGATTTGTTCGATTCGGTCTATGCGTTTGAAAACTATCCAGTCCATGCCAACGACGAAGACGAAGCGTCAGGCCCCCGCGTCAAGGTGGTAAGCGGCGGCAGCACAACCCACTATCCGCTCGGATTGATCGTCAACCCGCAGGCAGGTCTGTCCCTGCTGTTCAGCTACCGACCAGATTGTTATCGGCGTTGCGATATCGAGCGTATCGCCGCCTACCTGCAATGCGTACTGGAAGCGTTTGCGGTTGATTCCACCCAACCGATCGCTCAATTGGATCTACTGCCGCCGGAGCAGGCCAACGGGATCGCGCAGTGGAACGACACTCAGCACGCTTGTCCATCGGCGGACCTCGCGCAGTTGTTCGAGCGTCAGGTACGGTTGACACCCGATGCCTCTGCGCTAACTTTTGGGTCCCAAACGCTAAGTTATGCGGTCCTGAATGCGTGCGCCAATCGACTCGCCAGATGGTTGTTGATGCACAGTATCGGGCCGGACGATGTGGTCGCCGTGGCATTGCCGCGTTCAATCGATCTGGTCATCGCGTTGTTGGCGGTCGTGAAAAGCGGCGCAGCCTATCTGCCACTGGATGCCGACTATCCGAGGAACCGCCTCGACTTCATGCTGACAGATGCCAGACCGCGAGCGTTGTTGACCAATGGGTCGATGGTCGAGGCTCTGTCGCCCGCTGCAGGGACTCAGGTGTTGCTGCTGGATGCCCCTGAGTGGACGGCAGCGCGAAATCACCTCGATGATCGCGACATGGTGGTGACAGAGCGAAAGCAACCATTGCGTCCGCTGGATGCCGCTTATGTCATCTATACCTCCGGTTCGACCGGCCTACCCAAGGGAGTGGTCAACACGCACCATGGAATCGTCAATCGGCTGACGTGGATGCAATCGGCCTATCGACTGGACGCTAGCGATGTAGTTCTGCAAAAAACTCCGTTCAGTTTCGATGTCTCGGTCTGGGAATTTTTCTGGCCGTTACTCAATGGGGCGAGGCTGGTGATGGCTGTACCGGACGGACATCGGGATCCGGCATATCTGGCGGAGCTGATTCAGCGTCAAGGTGTCACCACCCTCCATTTCGTTCCTTCCATGCTCGATGCCTTCCTAAACGAGCCGAGCAGCCGTCAATGCTTGAGTTTGAAGCGTGTTCTGTGCAGTGGTGAAGTCTTGTCTGGTAATCTGGCTGCATTGCAGCAACACGTGTTGAAACGACCGTTACACAACCTCTACGGTCCGACCGAAGCCGCTGTGGACGTTACCGCGCATGCCTGTGATCCGAACGATACTGGAAGTTCGATCCAGATCGGCAAGCCGATCTGGAATACGCGGATTCATGTGCTGGATGAAGGCTTGCGTCCGGTGCCGTTGGGTGTTGCGGGCGAGCTGTACATTGGTGGAACTGGACTGGCGCGGGGATACTTGAACCGCGCGGGCCTGACGGCGGAGCGGTTCGTGGCAAACCCGTATGGCGAAGGTGAACGACTGTATCGGTCGGGCGATTTGGCGCGTTGGAACGCGGAAGGCGAACTGGAGTACCTGGGCCGGTTGGACCAACAGTTGAAGATCCGAGGCTTTCGCATTGAACCAGGTGAGATCGAGGCGGCGTTGTGTCGACATCCATTGGTTTCACAGGCAGTGGTGATTGCACGGGAAGACACGCCCGGACATAAGCAATTGGTCGGGTATGTGGTGCTGGATGATGCCGCGGCATTGCAGCGCGACGCGGAAGACGAGACGCGAAAGGTTCAGGCGTGGCGGCAGGTGTACGACACGCTGTACGAGGCGCACTGTCAGCAGCCGTTCGGGGAGAACTTCGGCGGATGGGACAGTAGTTACGACGGTCAGCCATTGCCGCTGGAAGAGATGCGTGCCTGGCGCCAGGCAACGGTGGAGCGGATTCGCGAGTTGCAGCCGCGCCGGGTACTGGAAATTGGGGTGGGGAGCGGCTTGCTGCTGGCGCCGCTGGCGCCGGAATGCGAAGCCTACTGGGGCACGGATCTGTCACCGACGACGATCGCAGTGCTGGAGCGGCAACTGTCAGAGCAGACCTTCGGAGACCGGGTGAGGCTGTTCGCGCTAGGGGCGCATGAACTGTTGAAGCTGCCAGAAGGGAACTTCGATGTGATCGTGATCAATTCGGTGTTGCAGTACTTCCCGAACGCAGCGTACCTGACGGAAGTGATTAAGCAGTCGCTGGAGCGGTTGTCACCGGGCGGGGCACTGTATTTGGGGGACGTGCGCAATTTGGCGCTACTGGATGTGTTTGCTACGGCAGTGGATTTGTGTCAGGTGGGCACTGAGACGGATGCGGCGAGCTTGCGGCGTCGAGTGGAGCAGCGTTTGCTGGCAGAAAAGGAACTGCTGGTGTCGCCGGCGTTTTTCAGCCGGTTGCGTGAGACGTTGCCACAGATTGGTGCAGTGGATATTCGCCTGAAGCGAGGCGAGGCGGTGAACGAATTGAATCGTTACCGCTACGAGGCGGTACTGTACAAGGAGCCGTGTGAAGCGGTGTCACTGTCGAAGGTGGAAACGCAGACGTGGTCGGACGTGGGGAATATGTCGGCCTGCCGGACAAGGCTGATGCAGTATGCGTCGATGTGGCGGATAGAAGGAATTCCGAACGCGCGGTTGCATGGCGAGGTATTGGTAACGCGGCGGCTGAAGTCCGAGGAGGGGTTGGCGTCGTGGCGACGTTGGCTGGACGAGTCGGGCGGGGTCGAGCCGGAGGATCTGTATCGATTGGGGGCGGAGCTGGGTTATCGGGTGGTGTTGACATGGTCAAACCAGCCGGATCATTTCGATGCGGTGTTTCTGCCGGAGCAGCAGCGGGGTGCACTGGACGCGGTGTATAGGACGCCACCGGTGTTGAAACCGTTATCGGGGTATGTGAACAACCCGGCGAATTTCGAACAGTTCGCAGCAATACGCCGATATGTGGGAGAACAACTGCCGGATTACATGGTGCCGGCGGCGCTGGTACTGCTTGAGGGGTTGCCACTGACACCAAACGGGAAGCTGGACCGCCGCGCGCTACCAGCGCCGGAGTTTGGCACGGCATGCTATCGAGCGCCGGGGTCAAAGCAGGAAAAGGTGCTAGCGCAACTGTTTGCCGAAGTGCTGGGTTTGCCGCAGGTGGGGGTGGATGACAGCTTCTTCGACCTGGGCGGTGACAGCATCATCTCGATCCAGTTGGTAAGCCGGGCTCGCAAGGCAGGCTGGCAATTGACACCACGCGACATCTTCCAACAACCCACCATCGCAGCGCTTGCACGCCTTATCACGCCGCTGGGCAACGAACCGGCTACGCCGGCGTCTGTGGCTGCGCTGCGTCTTGATCAAGACGAACTCGACTATCTGGGCTCATTGTATGGATCGTAAGAAGATCGAAACCACTTATCCGCTGTCGCCTCTCCAAAAGGGCTTTCTGTTTCACGCAGGTTACGACTTGGCACATGCGGATAACTATATTGCCCAACTGTTTCTTGATTTTGATGGCGAAGTGGATGCCGGGCTCATGCGGGCAGCGGCAGATACGTTGATCCGTCGGCATGCAAATCTGCGGGCAGGATTTGTGCATCCGGGCGGTCGGGAGCCGGTGCAAGTGATCTTGCGGGAAGTCGCGGCCTGCTGGAAGGAACACGATTGGCGAACGGAACCCCTTGTGCGGGCAGCCGAGTTGCAATCGGCGTGGCATGCGGAAGATCGTCAGCGACGCTTCGATCTGTCGCAACCGCCGTTGCTGCGGTTCGGTTGGCTGCGTTTGCCGGAAGAACGCACTCAGCTGGTGCTGACTTACCACCATATTTTGCTGGACGGTTGGTCATTGCCGCTAGTGCTGGAAGAACTGCTGACGCTATACCGGACGCAGGGCGATGCGTTATCGCTGCCGAAAACGACGCCGTACAGCACCTACCTTGGGTGGTTGCAGGGGCGTGATCGGGCATCGGCGCAGCAGGTCTGGGGAGATTATATGTCCGGTCTGGAGGGGCCAACGCTGCTGGCGAGGAGGAGTGCGAGCGAGGATCAGACGCAGAGCAAATCGAGTCTGACGTTGCCGATTGAGTTGACTCAGGCGTTGAACCAGCAGGCACGACAGCAGGGGGTGACGCTGAACACGTTGTTGCAGGCGGCATGGGGAATACTGCTGGGCAAGCTGAGTTCGAGTCGTGATGTGGTGTTCGGGATCACTGTGGCGGGGCGGCCAGGTGAGTTGCCGGGCGTGGAGCGTATGATTGGCCTGTTCATCAATACCGTTCCGCTCCGCTTGCGCTGGCGAGCGGGAGAGACCGTGGCGGAGTTGTTGGAACGCTTGCAACGAGAGCAAGCACGCTTGCTGGAGTACCAGTATCTGGATCTGGCAGAAATCCAACGTCTGGCTGGACAACGACAGTTGTTCGACACGCTGTTCATTTTCGAGAACTATCCGTTCGACGCACAGGCGATTGCGCCGGCGCTGGGGCGGACCGTCTTAAGTAGAATCAACGGGGGAGAACAGCATGATAGTCACTATCCCGTCACCTTGATGGCGGTGCCTCGCGAAACACTGACGCTGTACCTTTCTTATCAGAGCGGCCGTTTCGAACATGGGACGATGGAAAACCTGCTGACACGATTTCGCACATTGCTGGAAGCGGTGGTGACAGACTCATCGTGCCCGATTGTCGACATCGATTTGTTGACGGCGGATGAACGGCAGCAGTTGCTGGTCGAATGGAATGCCACGGATCGCCCATTGCCGAAGGTCACGTTGCCGGAATGGTTCGAGGCCCAGGTGGAACGAACACCGACAGCGATGGCCGTGCTCTGCGACGAAGTTGCGCTCGATTACCGCGAACTCAATTGCCGAGCCAACCAGATCGCACACTGGTTGATTTCACAAGGTGTCGGACCGGAACAGAAGGTGGCGCTGGCGTTGCCGCGCCGGGTGGAATTGCTGGTGGCAATGCTGGGGGTGTTGAAGGCAGGGGCAGCCTACTTGCCATTGGACCCGGCCTATCCGGCGGAACATCTGATGTACATGCTGGTCGATGCCAAACCTGCATGCCTGCTCGGTCTTGGCGACAGCATTGCGGCGTTGCCGGACAGCAACGTGCGCGCCTGGGAGCTGGACGACGAAGCGGTGAAGCAGGCACTGGTGGCGCAGCCGCAAGAGAATCCGACGCCTCAACCGCGACGCTTACGCGCGGAGCATCCGGCTTATGTGATCTACACATCGGGCTCGACCGGCAAGCCGAAGGGCGTGGAGATTTCGCAGCGCAGCGCAACGGACTTCGTGAGTTGGGCGCACGAGGCGTTTGGCCCGGACACGTTCGGTGATGTGTTAGCGACCACATCACTCAGTTTCGACGTATCAGTATTCGAACTTTTGGCGCCGCTGCTGTGCGGTGGCCGAGTGAATTTGTTGCGCGATCTTCTGGTGCTGGGCGAACGCTCGATCGAAAGGGGGAGTTTGATTAGCGCTGTGCCTTCGGTATTCGCGCAACTGCTACAGCACGGTGACCTGCGGTTGGACGCGAGCACGGTGGTGTTCGCGGGCGAGGCGTTGCCGCCAGAACTGGTGGAGGCAGTGCGTCGCCGCTGGCCGGGATGTCGGGCAGCAAACATTTATGGTCCGACAGAGACCACAGTGTATGCGATCGGTACTTGGCTGAAGGAAGTGGAAGGCTCGCGCGCGCCGATGATTGGCCGGCCGCTGGGCAACACGCCGGCCTATGTGCTGGATGAAGGCTTGCGTCCGGTGCCGGTGGGTGTTGTGGGTGAGCTGTACATTGGTGGAGCGGGACTGGCGCGGGGATACTTGAACCGCGCGGGCCTGACGGCGGAGCGGTTCGTGGCGAACCCGTATGGCGAAGGTGAACGACTGTATCGGTCGGGCGATTTGGCGCGTTGGAACGCAGAAGGTGAACTGGAATACCTGGGCCGGGTGGACCAACAGTTAAAGATCCGAGGCTTCCGCATTGAACCAGGTGAGATCGAGGCGGCGTTGTGTCGACATCCATTGGTTTCACAGGCAGTGGTGATTGCACGAGAAGACACGCCCGGACATAAGCAATTGGTCGGGTATGTGGTGCTGGATGATGCCGCGGCTGATGGTCAAATGTTGCGGCGCTTCCTATCCAGGCACTTGCCTGAGTACATGGTGCCCTCCGCAGTGGTAGTGCGAGCCGCACTACCACTGACGCCCAACGGCAAACTCGATCGCAAGGCCTTGCCTGCGCCGACCTTCGTTAGCGCTGACGGACGCGCCCCGCGCGACGAACAGGAAGCGCTGCTCTGCGATCTGTTCGCTGAAGTGTTGAACTTAACACAGGTCACGATCGACGACAACTTTTTCGATCTGGGGGGAAACTCGCTGTTGGCGACACGATTGATCGGACGTATTCGTGCCACTCAGAAACGTGAATTGTCGATCCGCACGTTATTCGAACACCCAACTGTAGCCGGCTTGGCAAAGCAGTGGTCGACCGATGACGCGGTGCGACCGCCATTGCAGCGCCAGATACGGCCTGAAACGTTGCCCCAATCTTTTGCCCAGCAGCGTCTGTGGTTCATCAACCAACTGGAAGGACCTAGTCCCACCTATAACATTCCAGTGGCATTGCGCGTGTCCGGACCACTGGACATTGCGGCCTTGGACAAGGCATTGCGTGACATCATGCTTCGGCATGAAAGTTTGCGAACGGTGTATCTCCGATCCGCCGATGACACACCGGTGCAGTCCATATTACCCGTCGAGCATCTGAACGACAACCGCTTGATCGTACGAGCTTTATTGGACGAGGAACAGTTGCCACCCGCATTGTGTGAGGCCTGCCGTTATTGTTTCGACCTGAGTCGCGAGCCCTCTCTGCGCGCCGAACTGTTTCCATTGCGGTCCGGGCAACAGGTGTTGCTATTGCTGCTGCACCATATTGGCGCTGATGGTGGATCTTTGCCCGTACTAGCGAACGATCTGGGCTTCGCCTACGAGGCGCGCAGACAAGGGGCCGAGCCGACCTGGCAGCCTTTGCCTGTCCAGTATGCCGATTACACCCTGTGGCAGCGCCAGTTGCTGGGCGATGAGAAGGACCCGGACAGCTTGATTTGTCGCCAGTTCGCTTATTGGGAAGAAGTCTTGGCGGGACTGCCGGACTTGTTGAGGTTACCGATGGATCGTCCGCGCCCGGTGGAAGCCAGCTATCAGGGCGACTACTGCGAGTTCACGCTCGATGCCGGCACACTGCAGCAATTGAAACGAATGGCACGGCGCCAGGGCGTCACATTATCGATGACATTGCAGGCGGGCTTGGCCGCACTGCTTAACCGGATGGGTGCTGGCGATGACATTCCGCTCGGCAGCCCGATTGCGGGCCGTACCGACGATGCGCTGATTAATCTGGTCGGCTTCTTCGTGAATACTTGGGTACTGCGCGTGGATACCTCCGGCCGGCCAGATTTCGCCACATTGCTAGGACGGGTGCGCAGTCGAGCGCTTGCCGCGTATGCGCATCAAGATGTGCCGTTCGATCGCTTAGTTGAACTGCTGAATCCAGTGCGTTCTATTTCGCACCATCCACTATTCCAGGTTAATCTGGCCTTGCAGAACAACGTCCTTCCGAAATTCCGTTTTTTCGGACAGGCTGTTGCGCTCGAAACGGTCAGTAGCCGGACAGCAAAGTTCGATCTGTTCTTCAATCTTTGCGAAATGCCAGCTGACGGGTCTCAGCCATGCTATTTGCATGGTTACGTCGAGTACGCAAGCGATCTGTTCAATCGTGACACGGTAGAGCGTCTATTGACACGATTTCGCACATTGCTGGAAGCGGTGGTGACAGACTCATCGTGCCCGATTGCCGACATCGATTTGTTGACGGCGGATGAACGGCAGCAGTTGCTGGTCGAATGGAATGCCACGGATCGCCCATTGCCGAAGGTCACGTTGCCGGAATGGTTCGAGGCCCAGGTGGAACGAACACCGACAGCGATGGCCGTGCTCTGCGACGAAGTTGCGCTCGATTACCGCGAACTCAATTGCCGAGCCAACCAGATCGCACACTGGTTGATTTCACAAGGTGTCGGACCGGAACAGAAGGTGGCGCTGGCGTTGCCGCGCCGGGTGGAATTGCTGGTGGCAATGCTGGGGGTGTTGAAGGCAGGGGCAGCCTACTTGCCATTGGACCCGGCCTATCCGGCGGAACATCTGATGTACATGCTGGTCGATGCCAAACCTGCATGCCTGCTCGGTCTTGGCGACAGCATTGCGGCGTTGCCGGACAGCAACGTGCGCGCCTGGGAGCTGGACGACGAAGCGGTGAAGCAGGCACTGGTGGCGCAGCCGCAAGAGAATCCGACGCCTCAACCGCGACGCTTACGCGCGGAGCATCCGGCTTATGTGATCTACACATCGGGCTCGACCGGCAAGCCGAAGGGCGTGGAGATTTCGCAGCGCAGCGCAACGGACTTCGTGAGTTGGGCGCACGAGGCGTTTGGCCCGGACACGTTCGGTGATGTGTTAGCGACCACATCACTCAGTTTCGACGTATCAGTATTCGAACTTTTGGCGCCGCTGCTGTGCGGTGGCCGAGTGAATTTGTTGCGCGATCTTCTGGTGCTGGGCGAACGCTCGATCGAAAGGGGGAGTTTGATTAGCGCTGTGCCTTCGGTATTCGCGCAACTGCTACAGCACGGTGACCTGCGGTTGGACGCGAGCACGGTGGTGTTCGCGGGCGAGGCGTTGCCGCCAGAACTGGTGGAGGCAGTGCGTCGCCGCTGGCCGGGATGTCGGGTAGCAAACATTTATGGTCCGACAGAGACCACAGTGTATGCGATCGGTACTTGGCTGAAGGAAGCGGAAGGCTCGCGCGCGCCGATGATTGGCCGTCCGCTGGACAACACGCGGGCCTATGTGCTGGATGAAGGCTTGCGTCCGGTGCCGGTGGGTGTTGCGGGCGAGCTGTACATTGGTGGAACTGGACTGGCGCGGGGATACTTGAACCGCGCGGGCCTGACGGCGGAGCGGTTCGTGGCAAACCCGTATGGCGAAGGTGAACGACTGTATCGGTCGGGCGATTTGGCGCGTTGGAACGCGGAAGGCGAACTGGAGTACCTGGGCCGGGTGGACCAACAGTTGAAGATCCGAGGCTTTCGCATTGAACCAGGTGAGATCGAGGCGGCGTTGTGTCGACATCCATTGGTTTCACAGGCAGTGGTGATTGCACGGGAAGACACGCCCGGACATAAGCAATTGGTCGGGTATGTGGTGCTGGATGATGCCGCGGCATTGCAGCGCGACGCGGAAGACGAGACGCGACAGGTTCAGGCGTGGCGGCAGGTGTACGACACGCTGTACGAGGCGCACTGTCAGCAGCCGTTCGGGGAGAACTTCGGCGGATGGGACAGTAGTTACGACGGTCAGCCATTGCCGCTGGAAGAGATGCGTGCCTGGCGCCAGGCAACGGTGGAGCGGATTCGCGAGTTGCAGCCGCGCCGGGTACTGGAAATTGGGGTGGGAAGCGGCTTGCTGCTGGCGCCGCTGGCGCCGGAATGCGAAGCCTACTGGGGCACGGATCTGTCACCGACGACGATCGCAGTGCTGGAGCGGCAACTGTCAGAGCAGA
This sequence comes from Candidatus Burkholderia crenata, assembly GCA_001190015.1. Lineage (GTDB taxonomy): Bacteria > Pseudomonadota > Gammaproteobacteria > Burkholderiales > Burkholderiaceae > Caballeronia > Caballeronia crenata. The sequence continues at coordinate 75,059 of LGTG01000643.1, read as the reverse complement.
CCTTCGGAGACCGGGTGAGGCTGTTCGCGCTAGGGGCGCATGAACTGTTGAAGCTGCCAGAAGGGAACTTCGATGTGATCGTGATCAATTCGGTGTTGCAGTACTTCCCGAACGCAGCGTACCTGACGGAAGTGATTAAGCAGTCGCTGGAGCGGTTGTCACCGGGCGGGGCACTGTATTTGGGGGACGTGCGCAATTTGGCGCTGCTGGATGTGTTTGCTACGGCAGTGGATTTGTGTCAGGTGGGCACTGAGACGGATGCGGCGAGCTTGCGGCGTCGAGTGGAGCAGCGTTTGCTGGCAGAAAAGGAACTGCTGGTGTCGCCGGCGTTTTTCAGCCGGTTGCGTGAGACGTTGCCACAGATTGGTGCAGTGGATATTCGCCTGAAGCGAGGCGAGGCGGTGAACGAATTGAATCGTTACCGCTACGAGGCGGTACTGTACAAGGAACCGTGTGAAGCGGTGTCACTGTCGAAGGTGGAAACGCAAACGTGGTCGGACGTGGGGAATATGTCGGCCTGCCGGACAAGGCTGATGCAGTATGCGTCGATGTGGCGGATAGAAGGAATTCCGAACGCGCGGTTGCATGGCGAGGTATTGGTAACGCGGCGGCTGAAGTCCGAGGAGGGGTTGGCGTCGTGGCGACGTTGGCTGGACGAGTCGGGCGGGGTCGAGCCGGAGGATCTGTATCGATTGGGGGCGGAGCTGGGTTATCGGGTGGTGTTGACATGGTCAAACCAGCCGGATCATTTCGATGCGGTGTTTCTGCCGGAGCAGCAGCGGGGTGCACTGGACGCGGTGTATAGGACGCCACCGGTGTTGAAACCGTTATCGGGGTATGTGAACAACCCGGCGAATTTCGAACAGTTTGCAGCAATACGCCGGTATGTGGGAGAACAACTGCCGGATTACATGGTGCCGGCGGCGCTGGTACTGCTGGAGGGGTTGCCACTGACACCAAACGGGAAGCTGGACCGCCGCGCGCTACCGGCGCCGGAGTTTGGCACGGCATGCTATCGAGCGCCGGGGTCAAAGCAGGAAAAGGTGCTGGCGCAACTGTTTGCCGAAGTGCTGGGTTTGCCGCAGGTGGGGGTGGATGACAGCTTCTTCGACCTGGGCGGCGACAGCATCATCTCGATCCAATTGGTAAGCCGGGCTCGCAAGGCAGGCTGGCAATTGACACCACGCGACATCTTCCAACAACCCACCATCGCAGCGCTTGCACGCCTTATCACGCCGCTGGGCAACGAACTGGCTACGCCAGCGTCTGTGGCTGCGCTGCGTCTTGATCAAAAAGAACTCGACTATCTGGGCTCATTGTATGGATCGTAAGAAGATTGAAACCACTTATCCGCTGTCGCCTCTCCAAAAGGGCTTTCTGTTTCACGCAGGTTACGACTTGGCACATGCGGATAACTATATTGCCCAACTGTTTCTTGATTTTGATGGCGAAGTGGATGCCGGGCTCATGCGGGCAGCGGCAGATACGTTGATCCGTCGGCATGCAAATCTGCGGGCGGGATTCGTGCATCCGGGCGGTCGGGAGCCGGTGCAAGTGATCTTGCGGGAAGTCGCGGCCTGCTGGAAGGAACACGATTGGCGAACAGAACCCCTTGTGCGGGCGGCCGAATTGCAATCGGCGTGGCATGCGGAAGATCGTCAGCGACGCTTCGATCTGTCGCAACCGCCATTGCTGCGGTTCGGTTGGCTGCGTTTGCCGGAAGAACGCACTCAACTGGTGCTGACTTACCACCATATTTTGCTGGACGGTTGGTCATTGCCGCTGGTGCTGGAAGAACTGCTAACGCTATACCGGACGCAGGGCGATGCGTTATCGCTGCCGAAAACGACGCCGTACAGTACCTACCTTGGGTGGTTGCAGGGGCGTGACCGGGCATCGGCGCAGCAGGCCTGGGGAGATTATCTGTCCGGTCTGGAGGGGCCAACGCTGCTGGCGAGGAGGAGTGCGAGCGAGGATCAGACGCAGAGCAAATCGAGTCTGACGTTGCCGATTGAGTTGACTCAGGCGTTGAACCAGCAGGCACGACAGCAGGGGGTGACGCTGAACACGTTGTTGCAGGCGGCATGGGGAATACTGCTGGGCAAGCTGAGTTCGAGTCGTGATGTGGTGTTCGGGATCACTGTGGCGGGGCGGCCAGGTGAGTTGCCGGGCGTGGAGCGCATGATTGGCCTGTTCATCAATACCGTTCCGCTCCGCTTGCGCTGGCGAGCGGGAGAGACCGTGGTGGAGTTGTTGGAACGCTTGCAACGAGAGCAAGCGCGCTTGCTGGAGTACCAGTATCTGGATCTGGCCGAAATCCAACGTCTGGCTGGACAACGACAGTTGTTCGACACGCTCTGCGTGTTCGAGAACTACCCGGTGAATGCCAAAGCAATCGTGCAACAGGACGAGGGATTCGGCTTACGCCACATCTCCGGCGGCGATCGATATATGACGCACTATCCACTGTCGGTAATGATCGAGCCAGGTGAGCGAATGACGCTCAATCTGATCTACCGGCCTGCTTCGTTCGATGCGGCAAAGCGACTAGGTGCGCAATTGATACGCTTACTCGAAGCGATCGCGACTGTGCCACAAAGTCCGATCGACACACTGCCATGGCTGGACAAGTCGGAACGGAGGCAACTGCTGGAGGAATGGAGTGGCAAAGCACTGGATTCTGGCGAAATCACGCTGGCGGAACTGTTCGAGGCTCAGGCAACCCGTCAGCCGAATGCCGTGGCGCTGGAGGGGCCGGACGGATGCGTGAGCTATGGCGAGTTGGACGCACGGGCCAACCGACTGGCAAGTCACCTGCAGAGTTTGGGCGTGGGGCCAGACGTCGTGGTCGGGGTGTGCTTGGAGCGTTCGATTGACATGGTGGTGGCGATACTTGGGATCGCCAAGGCAGGGGCTGCCTATTTGCCACTCGCGCCGGATTACCCGACCGAGCGCCTGGCCTACATGCTGACGGATTCGATGGCGCCAGTACTTTTGACCGAGTCAAAACAGGTCGAACGACTGCCGTCGTATTGGGGTCATCTGGTGGAGCTGGATCGACTCGATTTGTCGTGGCAGGCGTCGAGTGCGCCGGCGCGAGCGCTACGACCAGATCACTTGGCGTATGTGATCTATACCTCGGGTTCGACGGGCCAACCCAAAGGGGTGGCGGTCAGCCACGCCGGCTTAGCTGGGTTGGTAAAAAGTCAGGAGGAGCGGTTCGCGGTGGCCGGGCCGGTACGGGTTCTGCAGTTTGCGTCGCTGAGTTTTGACGCAGCGGTAATGGAAATCCTTATGGCGTTCTGCAGTGGCGGTCGGTTGGTATTGCCGGCAGCGGGGCCGCTGCTGGGTGAGCAGCTAGAGAAGACCCTGAATCGTTACGCAATCAGTCATGCGCTGATTGCACCATCCGCGCTGGAGACGGTGGAAGCAGAGGTCGTGCCTGGTCTGAGCACGCTGGTGGTGGGAGGCGAGACCTGTTCCGGGGCAACAGCGGCGTCGTGGTCGCAGGGAAGGCGCATGGTCAACGCCTACGGCCCGACCGAGGTGACGGTGTGCGTGACGATGAGCAAGCCGCTGTCGGGCAGCGACAAGCCGAAGCTGGGTCGACCAACACTGGGGGCAAAGCTGTATGTGCTGGATAGCACGTTGCAACCGGTTCCGGTGGGTGTGGCGGGGGAACTGTACATCGCGGGCCGAGGATTGGCACGTGGGTATTACCAACGACCCGGATTGACGGCGGAGCGGTTCGTGGCGAACCCATATGGCAAAGGCGAACGGCTGTATCGGTCGGGAGATCTGGCACGCTGGAGCGGGGAAGGAGAACTGGAATATCTGGGCCGGGTGGACCAACAACTGAAAATCCGAGGTTTTCGCATCGAGCCGGGCGAGATCGAGACGGTGTTGTGCCAGCACCCGCAGGTAAGAGAGGCGGTGGTGGTATCGCGCACGAATGGCCGCGATACGCAACTGGTGGGTTATGTCACGGTGCGTGGCGAGGTGGATGGGCAGGCGCTACGCCGTCAGGTAGCGAACTGGTTGCCAGAGTACATGGTACCGGCAGTGGTGCTGGTGCTTGAGGAATTGCCGCGGCTGCCGAACGGGAAGCTGAATCATCAGGCATTGCCCGCGCCGGAATACACGGGCAAGCGCTACCAACGTCCGCGCAATGCTCAGGAGGAAATATTGTGTGGACTGTTTGCGGAAGTGCTGGAAGTGGACAGTGTGGGTATAGATGACAGTTTTTTCGATTTGGGCGGTCATTCGCTGCTGGCAACACGGTTGATCAGCCGAATTCGCGCCACAATGAACATCGAACCCTCTATTCGCGATCTGTTCGACATGCCGACCAGTGCCGAGCTCGCGCTCCGGTTGAGCACGAAGCCGACGGCAGTGCGCCAACCTTTGTTGCCACAAGAGCGCCCAAAACGACTGCCGTTGTCTCATGCACAACAGCGGTTGTGGTTTCTGCACCGGTTCGAAGGTCCGAGTTCCACCTACAACATCCCACTCGCCTTCAAACTGCAAGGGTCGTTGGACGTCGAAGCGCTGCGACGAGCGCTGGAAGACGTCGTGGTTCGGCATGAAAGCCTGCGCACGATTTTCGTGGAAAGCGAAGGAATACCCGAGCAGAAAATCTTGGCTCCAGACGAGGCGTGCTTGGCATTACAGCTTATCGATACCAACGAGGAAACCGGTTTAGATATGGCGTTGCGTGAAGCGTCCGATTACCACTTCGATTTGTCGCGGGAGATCCCGCTGCGTTGCACGCTGTTTCGCCAAGAGTCCCAGGTGTGGACACTCTTGCTGCTGATCCACCATATCGCAGGGGATGGCGGATCCTTGCTTCCGCTGGGGCGCGACTTGGCCACTGCCTATGCCGCCCGACGAAAGGGATTGGATCCGGCTTGGGCACCGCTCCCGGTACAGTACGCCGACTACACCTTATGGCAACGCCAGTTGCTCGGCAGTGAAGGCGATCCTGACAGCCTGATATCGACTCAATTTGCGTATTGGAAGCAAAATCTGGCTGGCGCACAGGAACAACTGACGCTGCCGACGGATCATCCGAGGCCGGCCGTGGCAAGTTATCGCGGCCACTATCTGCCGTTCCAGCTGGAGGCTGAACTGCATAGCGACTTGCGCCGTCTCGCGCGCACGAACGACACCACGCTGTCGATGCTGTTGCAAGCGGCCTTGGCTGCGTTGTTCACCCGGCTCGGTGTGGGCAACGACATTCCGCTAGGCTGCGGCATAGCAGGCCGCACCGACGAGGCGCTTGGTGATCTGGTCGGATTTTTCGTGAACACCTGGATATTGCGCGCCGACACTTCGGGGGACCCGGACTTCGTCACGCTGCTAGGCCGCGTGCGCGAGCAAGCGTTGGCAGCCTACGCCCATCAAGATGCGCCATTTGAGCGCTTGGTTGAGCTCATCAACCCGGTACGATCAAGTGCCCACCATCCATTGTTCCAGGTCAATCTGACTTTGCAGAACAATGCGTTGCCAGAGTTCCGCCTAGATGGCATGCAGGTGAGCTTGCATCGCATTGTGTCCGATATTGCCAAGTTCGACCTGTTCTTCAATCTGTACGAAACCTTTGACCAAGATGGCCGCGCACTGGGATTACAAGGTGCGGTCGAATACGCGTGCGATTTGTACGAGCGCGCAACGGTACAACGGTTTATCTACCACTTCGTTCGGTTATTGCGTGAAGTGGTGGCAGCACCGACAGCGGCAATTTCTGCACTGGATTTGTCTGACGAGGCAGTCGCCTCTTCGCCCGGTGCGCTGGATTTATCGGCCAGCATCACGGTCGACGACACGATCATTGGCCGATTCGCGGAGCAGGTGCGGCGCGCACCGGATGCGACGGTGCTGACTTACCGGGGCGAAACACTAACTTGTGCCGAGCTAAATGCGCGCGCCAATCGTCTAGCGCGGTGCTTAATCGCCGATGGAGCCGGTCCGGAGGAATTGATTGCAGTAGCGCTGCCGCGCTCCATCGATATGGTGGTCAGTTTGCTCGCGATCTTAAAAACCGGTGCGGCCTATCTGCCGATGGATCCCGCCTATCCGCTCGAGCGACTGTCGTTCATGTTGACCGACGCAAAGCCGAGGTTGCTGCTGGCCAATATGGAAACGATCCGGCAAGTGGCGGAGGTGTCACGCGTAAGTACTCTAGCGCTCGACTGCCCTGAACTGGCTCAAACGTTGACGCGAACGGATGATAGCAACCCCTTGGTTCCAAGGCCGCTGCGAAGCGACAATGCAGCCTACCTCATCTACACATCCGGTTCTACAGGGGCACCGAAGGGTGTTCTGATTCCGCACAGCAATGTGCTGCGATTGCTGGACAAGACTGCGCACTGGTTTGATTTTGGTCCCAAAGATGTTTGGACGCTGTTCCATTCTTATGCGTTCGACTTCTCGGTCTGGGAAATTTGGGGGGCACTTCTGACGAGCGGGCGCCTAGTGGTGGTGCCGCAAACTGTCAGTCTAGCGCCGGATGAATTCTTGACCCTGTTGGAATACGAGAAAGTAACCATTTTGAACCAGACACCGTCGGCTTTCTATGCGTTGATGCAAGCCGAGAGGCATCACGGGTCGAATGGTGGAGCATCGTTGTCCTTGCGCCGCATTATCTTTGGTGGGGAGGCGCTCGATTTGAGCGCATTGCAGCCTTGGTACCAGCGCCACGGTGACGAGACGACGCAACTAGTAAACATGTATGGTATCACCGAAACGACCGTACATGTGAGCTATCAGCCGCTCGACAGCGGAATGTGTGGTTCCCGCTGCAATAGTCTGATTGGCATTGGTATCCCGGATCTGCATCTGTTTCTGCTGGATGCGTGTCTGCAACCTGTGCCCGTGGGTGGAATTGGCGAACTGTACGTCGGGGGGGCGGGTCTGGCGCGCGGTTATCACAATCGGGCCAGCCTCACAGCGGAGCGATTCGTAGCGAATCCCTTCGCTTCCAGCAAACGGATGTACCGGACCGGCGATCTGGCACGGCGCAACGTCAATGACATCTTCGAATACCATGGCCGCGCCGATCAACAGGTCAAGGTGCGCGGTTTCCGCATTGAGCTAGGCGAAATCGAAACGGTTTTGCGTCAGCATCCGGGCGTAGAGGACGCGAGAGTTGTCGTGCAGACGCTGCACGACAACGACTGTCGCTTGGTTGCTTACCTCCAGCCGTCGGAACGCACTGCGGCACCGTTGCGTCGATGGCTTAAGGTGCGGCGGGATGCGGAAGCACAAGGTGCGCGGGCATTCGAGTTGCCGAACGGCATGCCGATCTTTCATCACAACACGATGGAAACCGAGTTCCTTTACGAGGAAATCTTCGAGGACCTAGTCTATTTCAAGCACGGAATCAGACTGGACGACGGTGCCTGCGTTTTCGATGTCGGTGCGAACATTGGCCTGTTTATGCTGTTCGTGGGTCAACATTGTCGCAATGCCACCATCTTCGCGTTCGAGCCGATTCCACCCGTGTTCCGCACGCTGACGCTCAATGCCGAGGTGCACGGAGACAAGGTCAGGTTGTTCGATTGCGGCTTATCCGATGCGGTGAGACAGGAGCGTTTTACTTTCTACCCGAATGACACCTTGATCTCTACCAGCCGCAACAGCCCCGAGGCGATACGTGGGATGGTCAAGTCCTTCTTGATTAATCAGCACGGGAATCATAGTGGCGACGACGCAGAGGTGGGCGAATTGCTGGACGAACGTCTTGCGAGCCAAGACTACATGTGCGTGCTTAGAACTCTATCGGACGTTATCACCGAACATAATGTCGATCGTATCGACCTGCTGAAAATCGATGTCGAGAACGCAGAATACAATGTCTTGCAGGGAATCGTGGAATCGGATTGGCCGAAAATCCGGCAACTGGTGATGGAAGTGCACGATGTCGATGGCCGTTTGCGGCGAATTGTGGATTTGTTGCTCCATCGAGGTTACCGGGTGATCCACGAGCAGGACCGCCTGTTGCGGGATACGGCCATCCATTGCCTGTATGCGGTTCATGTTAGCCGCGATGCTGAAATGAGGCCGGGACATCACGCCGAGAACACCTCTCTGTTTTGGAACTGCCGCGCGGATTTGTTACGTGACGTGCGAGCTAATCTGCGTAAGCGGTTGCCCGATTACATGCAACCCAATCACATGGTGTTACTGGACACCTTTCCGCTGACACCAAACGGCAAGCTGGACCGCCGGGCCTTGCCGGCACCGGAACAGGCCGCGATGCGTGTACGCGATATCGAGCCGGCTGAGATCGAGGCGGCGTTGTGTCGACATCCATTGGTTTCACAGGCAGTGGTGATTGCACGGGAAGACGCGCCCGGACATAAGCAATTGGTCGGGTATGTGGTACTGGATGATGCCGCGGCATTGCAGCGCGACACGGAAGACGAGACGCGACAGGTTCAGGCGTGGCGGCAGGTGTACGACACGCTGTACGAGGCGCACTGTCAGCAGCCGTTCGGGGAGAACTTCGGCGGGTGGAACAGTAGTTACGACGGTCAGCCATTGCCGCTGGAAGAGATGCGTGCCTGGCGCCAGGCGACGGTGGAGCGGATTCGCGAGTTGCAGCCGCGCCGGGTGCTAGAGATTGGGGTGGGGAGCGGCTTGCTGCTGGCGCCGCTGGCACCGGAGTGCGAAGCCTACTGGGGCACGGATCTGTCACCAACGACGATCGCAGTGCTGGAGCGGCAACTGTCAGAGCAGACCTTCGGAGACCGGGTGAGGCTGTTCGCGCTAGGGGCACATGAACTGTCGAAGCTGCCAGAAGGGAACTTCGATGTGATCGTGATCAATTCGGTGTTGCAGTACTTCCCGAACGCAGCGTACCTGACGGAAGTGATTAAGCAGTCGCTGGAGCGGTTGTCACCGGGCGGGGCACTGTATTTGGGGGACGTGCGCAATTTGGCGCTGCTGGATGTGTTTGCTACGGCAGTGGATTTGTGTCAGGTGGGCACTGAGACGGATGCGGCGAGCTTGCGGCGTCGAGTGGAGCAGCGTTTGCTGGCAGAAAAAGAACTGCTGGTATCGCCGGCGTTTTTCAGCCGGTTGCGTGAGACGTTGCCACAGATTGGTGCAGTGGATATTCGCCTGAAGCGAGGCGAGGCGGTGAACGAATTGAGTCGTTACCGCTACGAGGCGGTACTGTACAAGGAGCCGTGTGAAGCGGTGTCACTGTCGGAGGTGGAAACGCAGACGTGGTCGGACGTGGGGAATATGTCGGCCTGCCGGACAAGGCTGATGCAGTATGCGCCGATGTGGCGGATAGAAGGAATTCCGAACGCACGGTTGCATGGCGAGGTATTGGTAACGCGGCGGCTGAAGTCCGAGGATGGGTTGGCGTCGTGGCGACGTTGGCTGGACGAGTCGGGCGGGGTCGAGCCGGAAGATCTGTATCGATTGGGTGCGGAGCTGGGTTATCGGGTGGTGTTGACATGGTCAAACCAGCCGGATCATTTCGATGCGGTGTTTCTGCCAGAGCAGCAGCGGGGTGCACTGGACGCGGTGTATAGGACGCCACCGGTGTTGAAACCGTTATCGGGGTATGTGAACAACCCGGCGAATTTCGAACAGTTCGCAGCAATACGCCGATATGTGGGAGAACAACTGCCGGATTACATGGTGCCGGCAGCGCTGGTACTGCTGGAAGGGTTGCCACTGACACCAAACGGGAAGCTGGACCGCCGCGCGCTACCGGCGCCGGAGTTTGGCACGGCATGCTATCGAGCGCCGGGGTCAGAGCAGGAGAAGGTGCTGGCGCAACTGTTTGCCGAAGTGCTGGGTTTGCCGCAGGTGGGGGTGAATGACAGCTTCTTCGACCTTGGCGGTCACTCCTTGCTGGCAACCCGTCTGATTAGCCGGGTTCGCTCGCTGTTCCATATCGATTTGCCGATCCGGACCTTGTTCGAGTCGCCCACCGTCGCCAGACTGGCTCGCTACATTGACGACGGCGCAATCGACCTCGATTCGTTCGAGGTGCTATTACCGATCAAACCGGACGGCAAGCGTGCTCCGCTGTTCTGCATTCATCCAGGCGGGTGCCTGAGTTGGACCTACGTTGGATTGGTGCGTTATCTGGATGCCGAGCAACCGATCTACGGCCTGCAAGCCCGAGGCATCGATGGCAAGAGTCAGGTGGCCACTTCGATCGAGGGCATGGCAAGCGATTACGTCGAGCAGATACGCCGGATTCAGCCGAAGGGGCCGTACTACCTGCTTGGCTGGTCCTTAGGGGGCAACATTGCCCAGGAGATGGCCGTACTCTTGGAACGCCAGAATCATGATGTGGGGCTGCTGATTCTGCTCGATTCCGGACCGTCTCCTATGCACAAGAATGACGAGATGATCGAGTATCCGCTGTTTACCAAGGAATTTAGGAAAACCTTCAAGTTCCATGTCAGCGAATCGAAGATGCGGGCCATATTTGAGGTGAGTAAGCACCACATTGAACTGATCAAGCAGTCTACGACTCCCGTTAGCCGGGGGCGTGCCCTGTTGTTTCGGGCCACGGTGCCTTACGACGAAAATACGCCACTTCTGTCGCCCCACGCTTGGAATGACTATGTGAAAGGGGAAATAGAAATACGCGACATTCATTGCCAACACGCGCACATGAACCACGTCGAATTCATGGCGCAGATGGGGGAAGTGATAGAGACGAAACTGGCTGAGCTCCATGCCCGAGCCACTCGATATTAATCTTGATCGAACAGGAACTGAATGATGCAAGAGAATGACGAAGTTTATCTGCGTAGCCATACCAAGATCGAGCCGCTTATCATGCGCTGGTATGCGTGGTCACATCTGATTTCTCCGGCCCAGCATGCGATGAATATGGCGTTTCGCCACGTGCCAATGTTGAAGTCGTTCCTCGCCGCGCCCACGGTGCACGAAGCGGTTTCCAATAATCCGGAGATGCTAGGTGGCCCTTATCTAGAATTGAAGAAAAGCGACGTCGCCGCGGTAAAGGCGCTATGGCAACAGACTCAGCAGCGCGGCGAAAAGATGATCCAGTTTGCCGAAGCACTGCTGAAACTGGATCGCCGTCTGCAAAAGAGCGAAGCGGGCTTTAGCCTTGATCATGTATATGCCGAGTTGCCCGACGCGTTGCAAGGGCTGGTCGAAGTCAGCTACGACCTACACAACCATCCGTCACTGCGGCTGATCGAAGAACTCCTTTATCTGGAGGACTGGATGAACGATGATGGGCAAGAGATCGCTTTCAATTTAAGCAAAGAGGAGGAGCGCGCCTTCTTCATCAACACACCGCGCCTCGATATGCCGGGGCGGATGGTGGTCCCACTGCCATTCGCTGACAAGCGATTCGACTTGCTGGCCACCAGTCGGCTTAGCCCCGTCTCTCTCGGGAGTCTGGCCGATGCGCTGGAAATCCCAGCAACCCAAAGGCCGGCCTTTCGCGATTACTTCACCACGACACCTCCGCAGCGCAATAAGCCGACGTATCGCGGAGACGGCGTGCGGGTCCGCTACTTTGGCCATGCTTGCGTGCTGGTACAGTCTGCAGAGGTTTCCGTACTGGTCGATCCGTTCCTGAACTGGGACCACAATACAGAAGAGAAGCGACTGACTTTTTACGACCTGCCGGACCGAATCGATTACGTGTTCATCACTCACAACCATCCGGATCATTTTAGCTGCGAAGCGCTGTTGCAACTGCGTAACCGAATCGGCCATATTCTGGTGCCGCGTAATAATGGCAACAATTTCGCCGATCCATCCATGAAATTGACCCTGAAACGGCTCGGGTTCGACAACGTGATGGTCATGGACGAAATGGCGAGCATCACCGTGCCAGATGGCCGACTGGTAAGCTTGCCGTCCTATGGTGAGCATTCTGATCTGAGCATCACCAGCAAGCACGGCCTGTTCCTTTCGCTGAAAGGGCGTACCTTCATGTTTCTCGCCGATTCCGACGCGAAAGACCGTGTGTTGTACCGTCGCATCGTTCGCCAAGTGGGCAGAGTCGACAACCTGTTCATTGGCATGGAATGTGACGGGGCACCGTTAAGTTGGCTTTATGGACCCTATTTGAGCAACCCTATCGGTCGCAAGGAAGATGAGTCGCGGCGCTTGTCCGGGTCGGATTGTGAACGGGCTTGGAGGATTGTCGAAGAGTGTGGGTGTTCCCGAGCGCTGGTTTATGCCATGGGGCAGGAGTCCTGGTTCCGCTTTGTCGTCGGCTTGGAGTACACGCCCGACAAAAAGCAGATCGTCGAATCCGACGTGTTCGTCGATCGTTGCCGGCAAGCCGGTCTGGATGGAGAACGTCTACACGGCTGCTGCACCGTGCTTCTATGAACTAAGATGGTTCGTGACGCTGCGTGGCGCGCCGTCGATCAGCACGGCGCGGAACTGCATCCTTCTACTCTTACTGTGTCACAAATGGATGAATCGATTGCTATTCTCTTGTGTTGTGAACGGCGGTCAGAAAGAGACGCCAGATGGCGGCGTCGATCAGAAATGCGAAACGTGCGCCGCACGCTCACGGTACGGGCCGATGCACAGCAAATCCGCATTCTCGACGGCGCCAATCTGCTCGCCACCCATGAGCGTAGTTACGATCGCGGCGCACAAATCGAAATTGCAGCGCACATAGAAGGCCTCGTCGAGCGCAAGCGCGAAGCTCGTCATCATCGTGGCCTGGACCATCTGAGCCGGGCCGCGCCGGCCAGTCAGGCCCTGATGCTGCGCGCCGCTGAACGCGGCGGCAATCTGGGCAACATTACATCTCATGTGCTGAGCCTGCTCGATCGCTATGGCGCCGCCGAACTGCAGCCTGCCATTGAGGAGGAGACCCTCGCCAGTGGCGCGGCACCTCATCAGAATCCGGTCCGTCTGGCGCTGAAGCGCCGGCGTAAGGCAAGCCAGGCACCTGTATGGATTACTGGCGCATTAGCCTGACGTGGTGTCCGAGCAGTGGACTTAGGTTCAAGCAGTCATTGCAACCTTGCAATTACCCATATTTTTCGGCGAGTCCGAAACCGAGCAGGATATCTGTAAGCCTTACCAATCCTCGCCAGACAACGATATTGCCCGGAGGAGGATCATTGGCTCGGGCCAGATAGCCACCCAGTTAGGCAAGTTTGATGGTATAATGGGTTAGGCGGTTGAAGTCTTCGCGGTATCTTTAACCAACTGATCAAGCAGCTGTATTTCAGTTGGTGTCGTCGCGATTTCGGCGGGCAGCTGCGATGCAGCCGGGTTCACCGTCGTTATCCAGAAGATACGCCAGCTTACGATGCAGAATGCTGCAATGAGATTGGCCAGCCGGTCCGCGGTTCGCAGCTTCGATTCTTCTGCCTTACAGCCCGACTTGAGAATCTTGTGGAACACCTCGATTTTCCATCGCAGTGCGTACCAGTCAAGTTTCTCAATAGCCTGTCTGCGGGAAGTAACGGGTAAATTGGTGATCAACTTCCATTCAATACGTTTTCTGGCCTTGGGTAGCCCCCGTTCAACTGCATGAATTATCGTCAGGGACAGAGCCGGGTAACGGCGTTGCTTGCCGATTGGCGGCAATACCGTTATGCGGCGGTATCGAAGTTCCAGCACAGCCCGCTCAACCTTGCCGTTCTGGTCACGGACAGCGATCTGATGCACATCCTTAAGACATGCTTCATCCATCTCATGTGCGATCGTGTGGTTTCCATCTCCCGCGAGCCGATCAACGCAGTTCGAACGAGAAAGTTCGTTTGTAGCTCGTGTGCGAGGCAGAAGAGTTCATAAATGTCGCTCTCGCGATCTCCAACATGAACACAGCGGTTGGGCTCGCCGAACAGCGCCGTCGATTGCCGCAGATTCTCCAGCCATCGGTAGCTTTCCTTCTCCTCGATTGGGACGCGGGTCGGATTGATCTTTCGCTTGAGCGCATCGCACCCCTTGAACTTCTTCCGGCTCCAGAATTTGATTGCAGCCAGACCCAATGGAATGCCTTGGGTGGTAACGGCCAGACTCGAATGCATCAGGATCTCGCAAACCGTATGCTTCGGGCTTTGCCGCTTCTTGTCCGGACGACTCGGGACTTTACGTGTCGAACCGATCAGCTCGGGCCGCTCTCGTTTGTACGAGAATTCAGTCGTGTCTTGCAATATCAGTACGGGGCCTCCTGATGCAGCAAACCGGCTCCGGGTAGCCTCAAAGTGCCCGCTCAGGATGACTTGTTCGCTGACCTTCGCACGGAAGCTCTTGTGACTCGCCCATGCCTGAATCAACGTACCGTCCATCGAGAAATGCTCTCTGGACAGCAAGCCCCGTTTGTCGGCCAGACTCATGACTTCCGTGAAAAACGCTTCCACGACTTCGTGCTCGAGCAACCGGTCGCGGTTCTTCGAGAACACCGAGTGGTCCCACACGGCGTCCCCGATCGCCAGTCCAATGAACCAGCGAAACAGCAGGTTGTAGCGCATCTGCTCCATCAGCATGCGCTCGCTGCGCACCAAGTAGAACACCTGCAGGAGCAGCTTCTCGGGTGCAATCGAGGCACGGCGGTGTCGGCATAGTAGATGACGCCAAACAGCCCGTTGAGCCGTTTCAACGCTTCGTTGACCAGCAGTCGAATTGGTCTCAGCGGGTGTAGATCCGCCGGGACGAAATCCTCCAGCTTGACCATAGTAAACAGAGGTTCTTGCATCTCATCCAATCCGCGCATTGCATCCATCGCCAAAGATTATGAACACGATATCCATAACGCTTGTTCCTCAAACCCCGCTTACACGGTACCCAATTTCAACAGCCTGCTAGGCGAAGAATTACCTTCGACAAATAGTTTGTTCGATAGTGCATGGTAGGTTTTGTCCTCGGACATCGTAATCATATCGGTCATCGTCGGCGCATGGTAGTAGAAAAAACTCCCTCCCCCGGTCATGCGGGTGCCGATCGACATCGCATTCCGATGTTCGCGTGCCTTCGCAACTTTCCTCGCTAAAGCCCCTCCAGCTGGGCATCTGATCGAAAAGTTAACTTGCAAGCCCGAAAGTTACCGAATACATTTCGATAAATTCGCCATTTTACGAATTTAAATGTAGATAATGGCGACACAAGCATAGAACAACCAAACATCGCGCAGAAAAGGAACTCACTCTATGGCTGTCGCCAAACCAATCGTGTCGATTGCGCAATCGGTAAAGCACGTGCCCTTCCGAGTCGAGTTGGATGAAATTGAGGGCATCGCGCAAAATGCAAGTGAGATGCTGCTCAATGTGCGAGAGAGCATGCTCGCGCCCCATCCACGCAAGCGAGCTCCGGTCTTTTCGACCTCGCAGCTCGCATCGTTATGTCGCATAGATCGAAAGAAGGTCAACTACTACTGGGAGAAGCCCGATCTGGCGCTTCCTCAAGGAAAAATCCTGCCACGAACACGTGAATTTACGTTGGTTGAAGCGCGAAAGTGGGTCAGCAAGGTAGGCCCGTTCCCAAAGCGCCCGGCCGGAGTAAAAGGGAAGAAGATCGCGATCGGCAATTTCAAAGGGGGCGTTAGTAAGACGACCACTGCCATAACTTTGGCTCAGGGACTATCTCTGTTTGGACGACGCATTTTACTGGTCGACCTTGATCCACAAGCGTCGCTCAGCGCCCTGAACGGAATACTAGCTGACAGCGAAGTAACCGAGGAGCAAACAATTCTGCCGCTGATTTACGGGGACGAGTCCAGTTTAGAGTACGCCGTACAGCCGAGCTATTGGGACGGTATCGACCTCATTCCGGCCAGCGCCGCGCTCTTCGCAGCTGAATTTTTCCTACCATTCAAACAGTCCAAAGACAGGGACTTTGAGTTTTGGGACGTATTGAATCGCGGCTTGGAACCGCTTCTCGACATTTATGATGCAGTGATCATCGACACGCCCCCTGCCCTGTCGTATGTGACGATCAACGCCTTCATGGCCGCTGATGGACTCATTGTCCCAACGCCCCCAAGCGCGCTCGATTATGCGTCGTCTACACAGTTCTGGTCGCTGTTCACCGATCTTGCGAGAAGCATGAAGACGATCGTGCCAGACCTCAACAAACACTTCGATTTCATTCACGTTCTCCTTGCGAAGGTTGATTCGAGCCAAGCCGCTACTTATGCGGTGCGTGAGTGGATACACCGCACATATGAGCGTCTCGTCCTTCCCATTGAAATACTGACGACTACGGTGACATCGAGTGCCTCAACGGAGTTCGGAACGGTCTATGACATCTCGAAATACGACGGAAGCACTAAGACGTACCAACGCGCGCGTGAAGCATACGACCGATTGGCGGAGATGATCGACCAAGAAATATTTGCGCTATGGAGCGCTGAGTTGGAGGGCCAATGAGCATCAAGGAAAAGATGGCGGCTAAAACCGCGGCGATCGCCCCGTTGAGTAGAGTTCCCCGGTCAGCGAACCAGAACGCCGAACCGAAAACCGGTCCCGGCAAGTTTTTGGCAGCGATGCCTATCCTTGCGGAAAAAGACAAAGAGCTTGAAGCCATGTCTGCAGAAAATGCCACCTTGCGCGAACAACTGGCTAAGGGTTTGCGCGGCGGTGTTGAGATCGCGTTGGATCAGCTTTTCGAAGTTCCGGGCCGTCGTCGTTATATGTCAAAGGCGAAGTACTTCGAGCTGCGAGAGAACCTTCGGCACAACAAGCTTATCCATGCGGTGGTAGTGCGCCCGCGCGCGCATGGCGGTTTTGAAATCGTTTCAGGACATCACCGAACCGATGCGTTTCGCGAAATAGGTCGCGAAACTATCCGCTGCGTGCTTGAAGAAACGACTGAAGAAGAAGCAACGTCGGGAGCGTTTTACACCAATTTGATGCAGTCGGATTTAACTGATCACGAGAAATATCTCGGCTTCAAAGAAATGCAGCAACGTCACCCGAGCACCACCCAGACACAGATGGCGAAAAAAGCGGGCGTCGACCCTAGTTTGATATCGCGGCTAATGGCGTTCGACGATCTACCCGTTGAGGTGCTCGCCCTGCTCTCGACACAGCCCGATTTACTCGGCGCTAAAGCCGGGGCAGCGTTGGCGGCCATCACTCGCGACGGAAACGGACTCCGCGTTGTTGAAGCTGTAAATCGCTTGGCAGCAAAAGAGATCGATGAAAGACAGGCGGTGAAGTTGGCAAGCATCAAGGCAACGCCGGCAGCGTCGCTAGCTGGGCCAGCGATCGACAAGATCAAGATTGGACGATCGGTGTATTGCGAAATCAGGACCGCGAAAAATGTCGTACGGCTCCAATTTCAGTCTGATGAAGAAGCAGCAGAGGTATCAGCAACAATTAAATCCGTGCTCGAGAAGCGCATCGCGGACAAATCTACCGCGCCCTCGGACGATTATAAATCGTAACTACATGATTTTATTTAACTTGTCTTTTACAACATTGCGTTGGACTAGGATAAATTAATGATTTCCTAGGTATTTGAAAATTCCAAAGCCTTCGGAACGGCTAATTCCGAAGGCTTTGGAATTTTGGGCTTGCTGTTGCGCCCTTCCGCTGCACTCCCCCGACGGCTAATCGGGTGAAGCATTACACGTTTTGGAGTGTAGCGGAATGCGATCCACAGTCAAGCATATGTCATCCATTTTTTCGAAATGAACGTGTAGACATATTTATCGCGCAACTTTCCGTTGCTAGCGAGGATAATAATCCCCCTCGCCCGCTAGAAACACCTACAGCGGAAACCGATCAGGAAGCACTCGAGGAGTTCGCATGCGATTGCTCGAACCTGCCGTGGGTAATTTTCCGAGCGACACACCGGGCCAGTCACGCGACGACACTACCCGCACGAGCTCGTGCGCTATTGGCAGCCCTTGCTCGAACGGTGGACGCAAATCGCCCGTACGCCGCTATTTTCGACCGGCGGGAATTATTGACGGGCAAGGCTATGCAATCCATGCGAACCTTTTATCGCGGCCTCGACGACCTGGAGGCCGGCAGGTCTCATCGTCCGCCCCCTCAGAAGCGTCACGGCGACGCTGAACTGTTCGGGCGCGCTTATCTTCACCTGACCGACAAAGCGACGTTCCTACTGGGACTTGTCGAGCGTCAGTTAGCAGAGGACCAAGCGATCGCGATGACGCGAGACAGTGCAAATCCTCCGGTGGCCCTTTCTTTGAGTAGTCCGTCTGCCACAGTGGCAGACGGAGTTATATATAATATAAGGATGTTGACCCTAAGATTCAAAAGAGACGATTAGGCACCGTCCCCGGGGACCTCAAGCGTCTGCTGAATCTGGGTTTTCATGAATTTTTGATTTTCAAACTCATGCGCGAAGCCAGGTTGCATTCAAAAATGCTCTCCGACGTGGTGGGAAGCAACCTGGGAGCATCTGCGAAAAGCCGAGCGACCGATAAACTATTTCCGCGCCCTTCTTCGGTCCCCAGTCGATTTTGCTCACCAACTGCGTGCAGCTCGACTTGTACGACAACAAGCCGCAGCGTTGGAGACAAAAGCAGTGGAGGTCACCGCAATTGTGAAAAACCTAGCCGGAAAAACATTTTATGACGCCGGCTGCAATCGCCGCTTCGAGATTTCGACCACCGCCCAAGAGATCCTCATCCACGATTGTCGCGAACAACAACCTCGCGTCGCTCGTGAAAATTGGAGTTCCGATTTCCTTGCCGCCGTGAACACGGGCCGAATCGTTGCGGCATCGGCCGAGCGCCGAGCGACATATGCGGAAAAGAGCAGGGCGGTTTATGGCAACGTGCGTTCTCAGACATGCCCACTAATCCAACCTCCTCAAAACCGATAAGAACCGCAGCGATCGATCAGCAGTTGACACGGACATGAAACGGGTTTTACGGGCCGCATGCGCGGGGATAAGCACACACGTAGATAAGGTCGACGTCGCGCCCAGTGTCCGCATCTGACGGAGATAGGAAGGACCCATCCAGTGTGCCGATGCTCGGCGCGGTGGCGATCGTCGGAGTGAGATGGCTGCTACCACATTTCACGCGGGAAGTGGCTCGCGATTTTGCAAACCCATCAGATAGGTTTATTATCATTTAATGTCCACAATTTCGACAATACACGGGTACCGGGTGGTGATCTACCCGGCGGACCACCGCCCAGCATATGTGTAGGGAGCGGGGTTCGAAGTTGTCTTCAAGCTTAACTGCCCGAATGGCCCTGTTGAAGTTCGCAATATTGCGGGAAAGGTTTTTGACGCCACGATCCGGCGAATCGTCGTCCTAATCAAACCCAACATTGCCGCTTTTTGTGCGACCTGGAGAAAGCATCATGGCAATTACTAAAGAATCGCTCGCCGCGGCTCGCAATGCGGGGAAGGCTACCGGTCCTGTTGCCGTCGCCGCGCTAACGCGAAACTTGAGGTCGAATACGACAATGGCGTCACTCTGGCGGTACCGGTCGCATTAATACAAGGACTCGCGGGCGCGAGTGAGGCAGACCTCTCGAAGATCGAGATCTCGCCCGCCGGCTGGGGTTTGCATTTTCCGAGGCTCGGTGCCGACCTGTACGCACCCGCGCTATTCGAAGGGATCTACGGCTCGCGCGTCTGGATCGACGCGCTCTGACGCCAAAGCAGCAGCCGCTCGCGAAAATGGCAAGAAAGGTGGAAGGCCGCGAAAAACGTCGCCAACGGGCGTGCACGCGTGAACCTGCTATGCAGCTCTACGATGGCACGCCGCGAAGTGAAACGGCGCTTGGGCTAACTGGTCGACAAGGATTTTTAAATGGCGTTGCATCGACAAACATGATTTGATTTTACAGATTCGCGCGAGCGCTAGAGCGCCAACGTATGGAGAAGTACACTTATGGTTTGTTCGAACATCTATTTCTTGGGTTTGTGAAGCAACTGCAAGTTGGCAACGTGAGACTTCTTTGTAGTCCGTCCCACTAGATACTCGAAGGAAAAATCGATGGTCTTCCAAACGACAGCACGAAGAGAGCACCGGACGCAGGCCGAAGTGGAACGTGATGTCAGAATTGCAGTAAATGCGACGATGAGCGCTGAGCAAGCCGAGCAGCTTGTTCAGTTCACGAAGCGTGCTCTGTTCGACTCATGCTATGCGGTAACTGAAGCGCATTTGCCGCCGGATGAACGCACACGGCGAGCCGATCTCATGATGGGTGGCATTGAGGCCGCGCGGCGTGCTCTCGCAGATGCTGGTTATAGTCCGCGCTAATTATCCGGAATAAGGGAGCACAAATGGCACGTCTCATTCAAGTATCACCGCATGTCGTTTTTTCGGCGGATGTGTTGGCCGTGACATGGTGTGAAGCGGTGACGGGCGTTCCCCTGCAGCTCACCGATGCAAAGCTCGACACGACCAAAACCGATTGTGTCGACGTCCAGCTTGACCTACTTTGAGGCGCAATCACCGAAGCCCCGGGTCCCTTTGCGCTGCAGCCGCTATCCCTGTCGCGCGCAGCACGCGTGCATCTTCTGCTACATTGCACGCTGCCCCCGTCCAGATCAACCAATTTAAAGCCACTCTAGCAGGCTGTTGAAATTGGGTCCCGTTAAGCGGGGTTTGAGGGACAAGCGTTATGGATATCGTGTTCATAATCTTTGGCGATGGATGCGATGCGCGGATTGGATGAGATGCAAGAACCTCTGTTTACTACGGTTAAGCTGGAGGATTTTGTCCCGGCGGATCACCCGCTGAGACCAATTCGACTGCTGGTCAACAAAGCGTTGAAACGGCTCAACGGGCTGTTTGGCGTCATCTATGCCGACACCGGCCGTGCCTTGATTGCACCCGAGAAGCTGCTGCGTGCGCTGCTCCTGCAGGTGTTCTACTCGGTGCGCAGCGAGCGCATGCTGATGGAGCAGATGCGCTACAACCTGCTGTTTCGCTGGTTCATTGGGCTGGCGATCGAGGATGCCGTATGGGACCACTCGGTGTTCTCGAAGAACCGCGACCGGTTGCTCGAGCACGAAGTCGTGGAAGCGTTCTTCACCGAAGTCATGAGTCTGGCCGACAAACGGGGCTTGCTGTCCAGAGAGCATTTCTCGGTGGACGGTACGCTGATTCAGGCATGGGCGAGTCATAAGAGCTCTCAGACGATGGACTACCGCCGCCAAGCAGCGGGCGCAATGCCGACACGGACTGGAATGGCAAGCGACGCAGCAACGATACGCATGAGTCGAGCACGTCGCCCGCAACGATGAGCGCTACGGCGGCAGCGCAATTGACGGGCGCACCTCGCGGCACGCGGGCTACCGAATAAGCCAGGTCATCCGCAAACGTATCGAAGAGCATTTCGACTGGGGCAAGACAATTGGCCAGATCCGGCAGACGGTCTATCGCGGCATCAAGCGCGTTGACCAGCACTCTTCAAGCTGACGATGGCCGCGAACAATCTGACCCGCATGGCCCGAATGCCAAGCGTGTGGTGCCACAAGGAGCGTTGCAATGAGCCGCCATGGTGCGAGCACCGTACGGCGCCGTGCCGGCGTGCCTGCGCACTGCCTGCCAAAACCACTCGGCGAACCCGCAATTCAGCAGCAAATTGCATGTGCAAGCCTCTTGAACACTGCTTCGGTCGTCATGACGGGGCACTTTTCAACAGCCTGCTAGTGCATCGTGCAGAAGTCGTGATGATCGAGGGCGAGTCGTATCGGGTGAAAAAGGCACGTGAACGTGCTGAGCAACGCACGAAGAAAGAAGCGCAGTGCGGCTAAGGCCGAGAAGAAGACATCATGACGCGCCATCAGTCGCCTTCCGAGATCACCGCGGGCTCGACTTCCTAATCCCGGACAACTGGTCCGCCGAGCAAGCGCTCGCCATCGTCGAACTCATCGACGATCTACGCGAGCAGATCTGCACGCACTACCAGCTCGCACTGCACGAGCTACAGAGCGAACAACGCGCGCCTCCCGTGGACGCTCGCCTAACCGATGTCGACGATCCATTCTGAGCACGAGCAGGCCGACAACCACGGGTTAGCAGCAACGGCCCCTGGTCACTTCGCTTCTATTCAACCCAACGCCGCCGTTTAGTGTCGGATTTGCACCGCCGCTAACACGCCCAAGGCGCTAGCTCGCTTTAAGAATCGAATCCGAGAGTTGACTCAACGCACCCGAGGGATCAGCGTCGACCAGTTGATCGGTAAGCTGAAACGATATCTGACGGGCTGGCGTGGCTACTTCGGTTTCTGCGAAACACCCGGCGTGCTTCGGAAACTGGATGAATGGATTCGTCGGCGTCTTCGCTGCTTCCTCTGGAAACAGTGGAAGCGCGGGCGGACTCGCTTCCAGGAACTGAGCGCACGGGGTGTGAACAGCGACCTTGCTGCCCAGACGACGGGCTCGCCGCACGGTGCCTGGCGCACCAGTTGCAGTCCGGGGCTCAACATTGCGCTGTCTAATCGTTACTTTCGGTCCCTTGGACTTCCCTCGGTTGGCCCGTCAGCCGGGTAACCGATCCGAACCGCTGTGTACGGACCCGTACGCACGGTGGTGTGGGAGGGATCGGGCCGCGAAACCTGCCTCTATCCCAATTGCCCCCGCACATGATCAAATGTCTTAGCAGAGCTATTCCTTACGTCAAACCCCACCCTCATCCCTATAGCAATTCGAGAGCGAGCAGTTCGTCGATCGTTTGTCGACGCCGAATCAGCCGCGGCACGCCGCGATCGACGAGTACCTCGGCCGCGAGCGGCCGTGAATTGTAGTTCGACGACATCGACGCGCCATACGCGCCCGCGTCTCCGAAGAACAGCAGGTCGCCGATCCGCGGCTGCGGCAGTTGCCGATGGGTAACGATGCCGCCTGCGTCCTGCGTGAACACGTCGCCGGATTCGCATAGCGGGCCCGCGATCGCGAGGTCCGCGAGCGGTCGGCCGTCGGGCGTCGACCCGTCCGGCGCATGCACGGTCACGCCGTGATAGCTGCCGTACATCGCCGGGCGCATCAGGTCGTTGAATCCCGCGTCGATCAGCAAGAAATCGTGCATAGGCCTGCGATTGATCGCCTGTACCTGCGAGACAAGCGTGCCCGCCTCCGCGACGAGGAAGCGCCCAGGCTCGATCTCAATGCGCACCGGATGACCAAGATGCTGTTCGATCCGCTTGCGCGCGGCGTCCCACTGGCTAAAGTAATGCTCGACGTCGACGCGAGGCTCACCGTCGCGGTACGGTACCGACAGGCCACCACCCGCCGAGATCGCTTCGATGTCGTGGTCGAGCGACGTGACGAGCTCGACCATCGCGTCGCAGACGCTTGACAGGTGCCCATAGTCCACGCCCGAGCCTATGTGCATGTGAATTCCGACGAGCTTCAGCCCGTACTGGCAGCCGATTTCGATCGCGCGCGGCACGTCGCCGATCCATATCCCATGCTTGCTGAACGGGCCGCCGGTGTTGGTCTTGTTGCTATGGCCATGGCCAAAGCCCGGATTGGTCCGCAGCCAAACACGATGGCCAGGCGAGTGCTCGCCGACGCGCGCGAGCATGTCGAGCGAGCCAGCATTCACGGTGATACCCCGCTTGAGGATCGCGGCCAGCGTTGGAAGGTCGATCAGGTCGGCAGTGAACACGACGCCTTCCGGATCGCCGCCTGGAGAGAACCCGGCCGCGAGGCTGCGCTTGATCTCACCCTGCGACACCGCATCGACGAGTACGCCTTCGTCGCGCATCAGCTTCAGGATATGGATGTTCGAACACGCTTTCTGCGCGTAGCGGATCGCGTCAAAGCGCCGCAGCTGCGCGATGCGGCCGCGGATCACGTCGGCGTCGTACACCCAAAGCGGCGTACCGTACTGCTGAGCGAGCGATGCGAGTTGTTGCGAATCAAGAAACATGGCGGGAAGACGAGGTTGGAACAGGGCGAAGCCGGAATCATGGGGCAAATCTAACCGTCAGGAAAGTGCAGAATTGACCGTCACCCATTCGTTTTGGATATTGCTTGCCGAGTAGCCGTCGAATTGGCGACTTCCGGCAAATCGCCGTACAAAATAGTGGGCATGGAGGAAAGGCGAATTCAACCGGTCATTGCAACATCTCGAAATTTGGAGGTGTTAAATGGGGCGACCGCGGAGCTGGGGCTCGCAACAAACCGGGAGGCCGATGATGCCATCGCCGGGCAGGCCAGGTGTCAATCAGTTTGAGACGAAGCAGCGTTCTGGAAATTTATTGCCGAGGTAATGGAAAATGACGCTGTGGCGCTGGCCTGCGGCGTGTCCCAATCGTTGGGTCCGCGATGGTTTCGCGAAGCCGGCGGCATGCCGCCGATTGAGTTGGTGCCTTGCTCGGGCCGATACCTATCACTCTCAGAACGTGAGGAGATTGCGTTGCTGTGGGCTCAAGATTACGGGATTTGAGAGATCGAACGAAGGCTAGGTCGGTCGCCGTCAACTATCAACTATCTCGCGCGAATTGCGCCGGAACGCGGCTACACATGGTGGTACGCTAGTATCGGGCAACAGTCGCGCAGTGGAAAGCAGAGCGAGCGGCCAAACGGCCGAAGGCCGTCAAGCTCGCAGGGAGCGAACGGCTACGAACATATGTGCAGAGCCGATTGGCCGGAGCGGTCGCTGATTTGCACGGCAGGCCGATTCCGGGTCCCAACGCGCCATGGAAGGGTCGACGGCATGGCCGTCGAGCGGACCGGCGCTGGGGCACTTGCTGGAGTCCAGAACAAATCAGTCGCCGATTGCGGGTTGACTTTCCTGATGATGAGTCTATGCGGATCTCACACGAAGCCATCTATCAGGCGCTTTACATACAAGGCCGCGGCGCGTTGCGACGTGAATTGTCCGCATGTCTGCGCACGGGCCGGGCACTGCGCGTGCCGCGCGCTAGAACGAGACAACGAGGCAAAAGTTTTATCACCCCCGAGGTCATGATCAGTGAGCGCCCGACCGAAGCTGCAGATCGCGCCGTGCCGGGTCACTGGGAAGGCGACCTGATCATCGCCTGAACAGCTCTGCGATTGGTACCTTGGTTGAACGAACAACCCGCTTCACCATGCTTCTACATCTTCCACCCATGCCAGGCCACGGCTCCGGTGCACGACTGAAGAAAACGGGCCGGCGTTAGCTGGTCACGGAGCCGAGGCTGTGCGCAATGCTATCACCGCGAAGATGGCCATGCTGCCTGATTACTTATGCAAATCGCTGACTTGGGATCAGGGAGCCGAAATGGCGCAGCACGCGCAGCTAAAGATCGACACAGGTTTGTCGATTTATTTCTGTGATCCACGAAGTCCGTGGCAGCGCGGGACTGACGAAAAAACTAACGGGCTGTTGAAAAGTGCCCCGTCATGACGACCGAAGCAGTGTTCAAGAAATTTGCACATGCAATCTGCTGCTGAATTGCGGGTTCGCCGAGTGGTTTTGGCAGGCAATGCGCAGGCACGCCAGCACGGCGCCGACCCCACCAGCCCCCGAGCGGTTCTCCATCAGGATGTGTCCCTGGTAGCACAGAATGGCTGGACTCTTTTTGCTTTCTTGAACAGACGTGCATCCGGATCCGTGCTCGACTCATACGTATCGTTGCTGCGTCGCTTGCCCTTCCAGTCCGTGTCGGCATTGCGCCCGCTGCTTGGCGGCGGTGGTCCATCGTTTGAGCCGTCCTTCGCACGGAAGCTCTTGTGACTCGCCCATGCCTGAATCAGCGTACCGTCCACCGAGAAATGCTCTCTGGACAGCAAGCTCCGTTTGTCGGCCAGACTCATGACTTCGGTGAAGAACGCCTCCACGACTTCGTGCTCGAGCAACCGATCGCGGTTTTTCGAGAACACCGAGTGGTCCCACACGGCGTCCTCGATCGCCAGTCCAATGAACCAGCGAAACAGCAGGTTGTAGCGCATCTGCTCCATCAGCATGCGCTCGCTGCGCACCGAGTAGAACACCTGCAGGAGCAGTGCACGCAGCAGCTTCTCGGGTGCAATCGAGGCACAGCCGGTGTCGGCATAGATGACGCCAAACAACCCGTTGAGCCGTTTCAACGCTTCGTTGACCAGCAGTCGAATTGGTCTCAGCGGGTGATTCGCCGGGACGAAATCCTCCAGCTTGACCGTAGCAAACAGAGGTTCTTGCATCTCATCCAATCCGCGCATCGCATCCATCGCCAAAGATTATGAACACGATATCCATAACGCTTGTCCCTCAAACCCCGCTTACACGGGACCCAATTTCAACAGCCTGCTAGGCCTGGACGAATCAACAATCGCCGTAGTTTTGGCTATCGCAAAGCTACCAGAGAACGTCATGCATGAAATGGTCGCCCGTCCAGATAAGTTCGGGTCCAACATGGCCTACCAGGTTTCACGCTTTCATACGGCGCGCGGCGCCGATGCCACGTTGCGATTGATCAACAAGATCACATCGGATGACCTAAGCACACGACAAGTCCCGGACATTGTGAAAGGCCGTGCAAGCGCACAAGAAACGCCGAAGCCCACGGGCCGTCAACGCTACGCGCAACGCTTGGAAATCAAGCTGGACGGGCTAGCCATGGGTGATCTCAAGACGTATGGAGACGACCAGCTGGAGTTGCGCTTGCGTAGTTTGTCGAAAAACAAACGCGATGAAATTCTTCAACAAATAGAAAAAATGCTGCAATCGGATACGATAAAGCGATAAAGCAAGGGGATAGCGGCAAACGGGCAAACGAAAACAGGAACAGCGCGGCTACAAGCCGTCCCTCTATCGTGGTCTCAAGCGGCGCGGCTTTGATTCAACGTGAAAGCCAGCAGGTCACCGTCAGTCGGCTCGCCCCATGTTTTCAGCGCAAGCCAGTCGAAAAACGAGGGTTCTCCCATCTTTGAATCCAGACCCCGCTTGCGCCAATCGTCGCACATGTGGGCGCCGAGTTCCGGCAATACATCTTCCTCGAAGGTCTGACGCGCCAGCTCCCGTTCAAACTCACCTTGTTCCTCGTACAACGCACGTGCTTCCTTCCGGCGAAACACAGAGTATTCGCTAAGCAAACGCGCCTTCAGGTCGTCGGCCGGCGCTCCAGTGGTTTTCACGGGAGCCACCACTGCCGACAACGCTTCAAGCTGCGGCGCATAACCTTTTTTCAAAGCGTCTTTGAAAAGCGCCGCCGCGCTTCGTACCGGTGGCAGCGACATGCTCCGCATTCTCTGCTCGGTCATTTGCAACGCTGCCCGAATCAGGTTTTCCTCGCTGTCCGCGTAAAGCGTTTGCGCATCTTTCAACGGAATCCCGATCTTGACCATGCGGTCGACCAGCGTACTGTCGAAGACGTTCGGATGTTCATTGAGTGCCAGCATTGGCTGCTTGCGCTCAGTCACGCGAAACTGAATTTCAGCCACCCGCCGACCTTCCCGATGCTCGATCAGCTCGACAAAAATGTTAGTAACGGCATTAACTTCCGCGATCGCGGGCCGAAGATAGTCGCGCTTGAAATATTTGTACTCGCGCTTGGCTTCGTCGCCCACTTCGGTGTCGGGCGTTCCCGAGAGGATAGGCCGCCACCACTCGCAAATCTCGCGCATGGTGAGATGACTCGGGTT
This sequence comes from Candidatus Burkholderia crenata, assembly GCA_001190015.1. GTDB lineage: Bacteria > Pseudomonadota > Gammaproteobacteria > Burkholderiales > Burkholderiaceae > Caballeronia > Caballeronia crenata. The sequence goes on along the minus strand of LGTG01000643.1, from coordinate 47,582 downwards.
CGTCAGATAACGAACGCAGATTTCGTACAGCGCGAGACCCGCGCTGCTGCGAAGCTGACTCTGAAACTGCAGACTCAAGCGCGCATATTGCACCGGGTCGAGCAGCTTTTTCTTGATCTTCGGCGCAAAGGAAAACTCGACCCATACCCGGCGTGTGGCGGGGTCTTCGAGAATTTCGGCGTCTGCGATCAATGTCGATATGCCCCACTTACGTCCAGGCTTCTGACTCGACGTGCCCGTGCTCCACTCAACCTGAACCGACACCATGCGGCGCAAATGCTCTTTCACCAGTGCGGTATCGTTGGAATCGAACGCTGAATTCGCGACAATGTCCGATAACAGCGCGCGGTACGTGTCCCCGGATTCGTCCGCCTGCTGAGCAACAGCCAGCAGGACGTTGAACAACTTGCGAGTCAAGAGCGTGATCTTGCCGCTCTTTGGCTGGATAGCAATGGCTTCGACGGCTTTTCGCAGCTCAGCCGAACTTGAACTCACTACATCGGTCTTCTTCGCGCGTTTGGTTGCCATGCTGGAGTCAGGAGAATTTTGGAAAAGCATACTCATGACGGTGAAGCTCGTCTACAGCCGCACCCTCACCCTGTAGTAGTGAAGGGAATGAAGCACGCAAAACTCACTGAGGTGCGCTCCTGAAAACTATCACCTTCACCGTCATGTGTCATCTCATTTATGCCCCGTGCCATGCGGGTAAACGGATTGAGCGCCTATAGAAACGCATCAAGGTGCTTCAAACATGGTCCCGTATTTCTTCACCTGAAATTTTTTTACGCGTCCCCTGTGGCTTTTACGAAATTCTCCCTGCGCGGCAAAAACTCACCTTGACCTCTTTTCAACACAGCGAAAACAGCCTCACGCTCCAGACCAACACCCCCGGAAACACTCACCTTTGTCGCGATATAAACGCATTGAATTCGAGTAAAATCTTTTTAAATTAGATAGTTAATACAACATTGGCTGATAAGGTATCTGCTGAACGAGATCCTCAAGCTTTAGGATGGAAACGATGTCATCCTAAAAAGCCTCACCGTTGAGAATCGCCAATGCTGCTGACGTGGTCCAGGAGTGGCCTCAAACTACTCCCGAAAACCTTCACCGTTAGCCCAGTTCGACCGAAATACCCCTTAAAAGCAGCACCATCGTAAAAGTGAGAAGGCTCAAACTCAATCACGCACCTATCCCGTATTTCCTCACCATGGAACCGGTTTGGCCCCTGAAAAGCCTCACCTATAGGTAATAATTACCTATTTTCGACTGAAATTTTCTGATTTCTTTATCCTGCAAACGCTCACTGCTCAGATTGACGATCGGAAATGCGCCTTACTGCTATGTATGGTCGACCGTCTGAATGGCCCCTGTATTTCCTCACCTTCCTAAAACCCCTGTCTCCCGAACTCGCTCACGCTTGCTCCCGTGACTCCTCACGCTAAGTCCCGAACCTATACACCGATCACCCCCGTGTTCTATCACCTTCTATCCCGCAAATACTCACCGATCAGCCCAGAAATCCTTATCTGGTAAGGCTTTACCGTGGCGTTAACGTTTTTAACTAAAGTTAAAAAGTGTTTACTTCTAATACTCTCAAGCAACGGAGTAATCCAAAAAAGAAAACCATGAAACAAAGACTCCGTAGAACATCAACAAAAAAAGATAATTTTTAAAAATGTGCTAATAATCAACAACTTCACGAATCAAATCCATGTCACGCGTTCATATCGAAGGTAAAACAATTCCAAAAGAACTGCAGGAACGAACCAACGAACTGCTCGCGGCCAACTTTTCCAGGAAGCGCAGCAGTTCACGATTCGATCGCTAAAAGACGAACGTTACGCAACAAAGGGGGACATTGATGCTTCAATGAACTAGCTTCACGATACCGAAGTGCGTTATACAACGGTAGAAGAAGCGCTTCGCCGCAGTAAAGCGCGTGGCGATACAGCAGTAGCCCGTAATTCCTCGCTAGAGGTCGAATTGGGTCCACTTCGCGAACTGGAGGCGCAAAGCAACCTCCACACATCGATTCATCAGCTGGAGAGTAAACACGCCCAACTGACTTAACGGCTTGAAACAAAACAAACAGCTAACGCCACACTACGCGACTGCATCGATACGTTAAACGGCAAACTGAGGCACAACACCGAGCATTACGCGCAACAGATCAAGGATTCAATCAGCTAAACCAAGCAGCGGGTGAAGCCCATGCTCGTGGAACTTGATTCCCTGCGTGACATGGCTGCGACCTATCAAACAGGTGTACATCAGGCAAGCCAGAAAGAATTCAATTTTATTCAACAATTTAGTATTGCCAAGGCGCGCGCGGATCGGTTGAAGCCAAGAATTCGCGAGCAGTCGGACGAGCTCGACATGCTGGCCCTTGAGCGTGATGCGCTGCTCGGACGAAACGAAACGAGCGAAAACGTCGCCCAGTTGATCTGCACATTGGTCAAAGAAGGACGGTTATCCATTAAGGAAATCAAGACTTTGAAAACGGATCTCGATGGTTTTATCACAGTGCCAGAGCCCGCTGCTCCACATGCGTCACCAATGAGCCTGAGCTCGCGCAACACGATGACGAGTTCGAATTGTCCAGCCCGGATTGCGAGCGCTCGTCAGGGACGGTTTTGTCCAGGCTGTTTGCAATGGCCCGCTTTCACTCCGCCGATAAGGTCGATGCCAGTGAGCAAACCAAAAAACGAGACTTTTCGAAAGGTAAACGCTATTCAAATCCGCGGGTTTCCTGGAGGCCGTTTTCTTGGTGTCAACGGTAGTGCAAATCCGACACTAAACAGCGACGTTGGATTGAATAGAAACGAAGTTGACCAAGGGCCGTTGCTGCTAGCCTGTGGTTATCGACTTGTTCGTGCTCAGAATAGATCGTCAACATCGGTCAGGCAAGCGTTCACGGGAAGCCCGCGTTGTTTGCGCTATAGCTCGTGCAGTGCGAGCTGGTAGTACGTACAGATCCGCTCGCGTAAATCGTTGAGTTCGACGATAGCGAGCGCTTGCTCGGCGGACCAGTTGTCCAGGATCAGGAAATCGAGCCCACAGGTGATCCCCAAAGACGACTGATGACGCGTCATAATGTCTTTTTCTCGGCTTTAACCGCACTGCGCTTCTTCGTGCGTTGCTCAGCACGTTCACGTGCCTCTCTCACCCGATAGGACTCGCCCTCGATCACCACGACTTCTGCACAATGCACTAATCGGTCAACAAGGGAGACGACACAAGCCGCATTCAGAAACACCTCATGCCATTCTGCGAACGGTCGATTTACCAACGCCGTTTGGACCGATCAGCACAACGTTAGCGGTGTCCTCGACGAACTCAAGCACCATCAGCTCTTCGACGGCGGTACGATCACACCGTTTGGGCCACGCCCAATCGAAGTCGCACAACGGTTTAAAGCTGCCCAGGTGGGCATTGCGAATGCCTCGCTCCAGAAAACAACGTTTGCGCTCGTCCCCTTCCCACTGCAGCAAAGGTGCAATCCACTGTTCGGACACCACGTCAGGCCAATACGCCAGTAATCCATACAGGCGCAAGGCATGCGCGCGGGTTTGTAGTGCATCAGGCGTGTTCATCGGCGTCTCCATTGATCTGGGCGTAAATGTCAAGCCGATGGGGCGTCACAAGCGTGTCTTTCTTGCGCACGTGTTCGGGCAAAGGGATCACGACTGATGGAGACGCCTAGCGTGCCTTACGCCAACGCTTCAGCGCCAGACGGACCGAATTTAGATAAGGTGCCGCGCCATTGGCGAAGGTCTCCTCAATGGCAGCCTGCAGTTCGGTGACGCCATAGCGATCGAGCAGGCTCAGCAAATGAGAAATGTAATGTTGCCCAGATTGCCACCGCGTTCAGCGGCGCGCAGCATCAGAGCCTGATTGGCCGGCGTGGGCCGGCTCAGACGGTCCAGGCCACGATGGTGACAAGCTCCGCGCTTGCGCTCAACGAGGCCTTCGATGTGCGCTGCAATTTCGATTTGCGCGCCGCGATCACAACTACGCTCATGGGTGGCGAGCAGATTAACGCCATCGAGAATGCGGACTTGCTGTCCATCAGCCCCTACCGTGAGCGTGCGTCGCACGTGCGTATGCGGAATCGTGTAATCGTTCAGGTCGAAGCGAACATACTGCGTCTTGTCTTGTTAACCTGCACAGCCAGTTGCAGTTCGCACGGGTACGGATTCTGCGGCAGGGCCAATAAACTGGTCTGTCCGCGGACAAAGGCCTCATGCACGGTAATGGTGGGCTCTTCCCGGCACGGTCGATCGGCCGCAGATCCGGCGCACCAGAGTGCGGCCTGTGCATTCAAGTCATCGAGGTCAACGAATTTGCGGACGGCAAAGAAGTTCTGGCGTACAAACCAGATTGCCCTCTCGACGCGGCTCTTCTCATTGCCCCTGGCCACCGCCACGGGTCGAGGCTCGTAGCAATGATGCGCCGCGAACACCAGCAGCGCTAAATTAAAGCGAATCGCGTTGCCCTGGCATTCGAACACTGCACTTTTAAGGTTGTCGTACAAGATGCCCCTTGGGACGCCGGACCATGCCGAGAAGGCACCGGCGTGACCGGCCAAGAAGCTGTCCATAAGCGCATCGAGGAAGAAAACCCAGGATCTGCTGCGACCACGACAAAACCATGACAAAGGCCATCAGGGGCCCGCGCGCCCGTCCGATCTGCAGGTGGCCAAAGCTTCCCAATCACATTGACTTTGTTTTCCTGGCAAGGTGTAAAGCCGAAGGTATGCCTCGGTCACCGGGCACGGACGATGAAGCGAAACCAGGTGTCTGAAGTGGTGATGACCGCTGCGGTAACTCCGCTCATAGACCATCGTATACAGGCGGCCAGCCGTAAGTGAAGGAAACCTCTTCAGCGTCTCATAGATGAATGGCAGGTAGGCATCGATTTGCGAGGGCCGCAGCACGGGGCCGATCCGGGGCAGACCGGCCTGCGCCAGCACGCGCTGGACGGTGCCGCGATGCACGTGCAACTGGCGCGCGATGGTGCCACAACGCCACTTCTCAACCTGGTAGTAGCGCAGGATTTGTACTTCAAGTTTGGTTCCAATGGTCATGGGTCATGTCCTGTGAAATTCGTAAAGAATGCAAACATCACGGAAAATCCGACGGCGAAGTGGCCCCAGGCGTACGAAAGCCCGAACACACGCATTTACAGAAGTGGCAATGCTCTGGCACAGGTGCGGCGGTGATGGGTTGCCGGTGATGTGGCCACCGACGTCGTATCACTTTATTCTGGCCGCTACGATAGCGGCGCATCCGTTTGGCGTGGGCAAAGCGGCCATGGCGGCTGCACTGGTAACGGCAGCCGGCCCCTCGCCCATGCTGGATTGGCGCGAAAGCTCCGAGCAGTCGCTATTGCAATAGATCTGGCCGCGGTTACAACGGCGGCAAACAATGACCTGCGCCCGACAGCGCACGCATACAAACAGTTGGCCTGACGCCGGCATTGAGAATCCCCATCAATGCCTATGCGATATCGACAAGGCTGACGAGGTGTGCAATGCTTGAAGCACACTCATGCCTCGTTGTACGCGTGTTGGGTTTGACACCGGAATGAACCTGGCAGTTTGGGCCGGTGTCAGACCTGTTTGTTAGACGGTACGGTAGGTAAAACCTTCTTCTACCGCATCCCGACTCCTGCGTCACCCCCCTTAAGAAACGAGCTGCACCGGGCGCGTCTGCACTTGCCCTTCGGGCTTCCTTCCGACACACCCGAAACCTGCTTATCGGCACCTCTGCTGGTTATCAAAAGACCGTTCTACAAAACAAGATCGTTTCGCATTTCTGATCGACGCCGCCATCTGGCGTCGCTTTCTGACCGTCGTTCACACTAGCACATCGCGTAACGAACGCGAAAATTAGTCGAGCTTCCAGACGAGCAACACATCTCCTGATCGCAAATGGTCGAGCAGCTTATGCAGTTCCGGCCAGTCCCAACGACTGCCGGATGCTTTCTCGTGAAAGGATACATACGTTCACAATCCGCCGCCTTGAGGGCCGCCACCTGAGCAGCCGCGTTTTGGTCGTGGGTCAAAACCCGTGCATATCCGATCAACATGATTACATAAACCTGTTGCCAAATGCCTGGATATTGCAATATGTTCGCGCAACCCATAGTGGCATTTTCTGTCTAGCAGGCTGTTAAAAAGCGTCCCGTCATGACGACCGAAGCAGTGTTCAAGAGGTTTGCACATGCAATTTGCTGCTAAATTGCGGGTTCGCCGAGTGGTTTTGGCAGGCAGTGCGCAGGCACGCTGGCCCGGCGCCATACGGTGCTTGCACCATGGCGGCTATCGTCAGCTTGAAGTGCTAGTCAACGCGCTTGATGCCGCGATAGACCGTCTGCCGGATCCGGCCAATTGTCTTGCCTCAGCCGAAATGCTCTTCGATACGTTTGCGGATAACCTGGCTTATTCGGTAGCCCGCGTGCCGGGAGGTGCGCCCGTCAATTGCGCTGCCGCCGTAGCGCTCATCGTTGCGGGCGACGTGCGGCGTCACATTGCGAGCGCGGCAATCGTTCACGAAGTCGGGCGTGTCGTAAGCCTTGTCAGCGCCTACTGTCTTTGCATGGCGTGCGCCGTGCAAAGGCGGCGCTTTTCCAAGCGTGTGTACGCCCCGCCCGGCAACTGCTCCAGCCGGAAAGCAACCGGAGCCGTGGAGGTAACGAAGCGGTTGAAGCCTTAGCAGGCTGTTGAAATTGGGTACCGTGTAAGCGGGGTTTGATGCTTGCAATTACTCATATTTTTCTACGATTCTCTGTTAATAAAGAATCCTTTTTGTTCGTCGTTGCAAGATTAGTTGATGAGGGACGGCGATAACAAACAGAGGCGGTCGAAAGCGTGCATCGGAAGAAGCCTGTGATGCTAATGCGTGGCTGAACGAGGAAGCGGGACAAAGCCGGTTTCGCGATGAGCGTCTTGGCAAAAGATTCCGCCTGGTTCTCGAACGCCTGTGGTCGTGTATCGGGCAGAGCATTCCGATGGCCTTTCAGGATTGGTGCAACACGAAAGCGGCCTACCGGTTTCTGTCCAATCCCAAGGTCAGCGAACAAGTCATCCTGAGCGGGCATTTTGAGGCTACCCGGAGCCGGTTTGCTGCATCAGGAGGTCCCGTACTGATATTGCAAGACACGACTGAATTCTCGTACAAACAAGAAAAAGCGGCCCGAGCTGATCGGTTCGACACGTAAAGTCCCGAGTTGTCCGGACAAGAAGCGGCAAAGCCCGAAGCATACGGTTTGCGAGATCCTGATGCATTCGAGCCTGGCCGTTACCACCCAAGGCATTCCATTGGGTCTGGCTGCAATCAAATTCTGGAGCCGGAAAAAGTTCAAGGGGTGCGATGCGCTCAAGCGAAAGATCAATCCGACCCGCGTCCCAATCAAGAAGAAGGAAAGCTACCGATGACTGGAGAATCTGCGGCAATCGACAGCGCTGTTCGGCGAGCCAACCGCTGTGCTCATGTTGGAGATCTCGAGCGCGACATTTATAAACTCTTCTGCCTCGCACACGAGCTACAAACGAACTTTCTCGTTCGAACCTGCGTTGATCGGCTCGCGGGAGATGGAAACCACACGATCGCACATGAGATGGATAAAGCATTTCTCAAGGGTGTGCATCAGATCGCTGTCCGTGACCAAAACGGCAAAGTTGAGCGGGCTGTGCTGGAACTTCGATACCGCCGCATAACGGTATTGCCGCCAATCGGCAAGCAACGCCATTACCCGGCTCTGTTCCTGACGATACTTCATGCGGTTGAACGGGGGCTACCCAAGGCCAGAAAACGTATTGAATGGAAGTTGATCACCAATTTACCCGTTACTTCCCGCAGACAGGCTATTGAGAAACTTGACTGGTACGCACTGCGATAGAAAATCGAGGTATTCCACAAGATTCTCAAGTCGGGTTGTAAGGCAGAAGAATCGAAGCTGCGAACCGCGGACCGGCTGACCAATCTCATTGCAGTATTCTGCATCGTAAGCTGGCATATCTTCTGGATAACGACGGTGAACCGGGCTGCACCGCAGCTGCCCGCCGAAATCGCGATGACACCAACTGAAATACAGCTGCTTGATCAATTGGTTAAAGATACCGCGAAGACTTCAACCACCGAACCCCTTGCACGTTATACCGTCAAACTTGCCCAACTGGGTGGCTATCTGGCCCGAGCCAATGATCCTCCTCCGGGCAATATCGTTGTCTGGCGAGAATTGGTAAGGCTTACAGATATCCTGCTCGGTCTCGAACTCGCCGAAAAATATGGATAATTGTAAGGATTTGAGGGACAAGCGTTATGGATATCGTGTTCATAATCTTTGGCGATGGATGCGATGCGCGGATTGGATGAGATGCAAGAACCTCTGTTTGCTACGGTCAAGCTGGAGGATTTCGTCCCGGCGAATCACCCGCTGAGACCAATTCGACTGCTGGTCAACGAAGCGTTGAAACGGCTCAACGGGTTGTTTGGCGTCATCTATGCCGACACCGGCTGTGCCTCGATTGCACCCGAGAAGCTGCTGCGTGCACTGCTCCTGCAGGTGTTCTACTCGGTGCGCAGCGAGCGCATGCTGATGGAGCAGATGCGCTACAACCTGCTGTTTCGCTGGTTCATTGGACTGGCGATCGAGGACGCCGTGTGGGACCACTCGGTGTTCTCGAAAAACCGCGATCGGTTGCTCGAGCACGAAGTCGTGGAGGCGTTCTTCACCGAAGTCATGAGTCTGGCCGACAAACGGAGCTTGCTGTCCAGAGAGCATTTCTCGGTGGACGGTACGCTGATTCAGGCATGGGCGAGTCACAAGAGCTTCCGTGCGAAGGACGGCTCAAACGATGGACCACCGCCGCCAAGCAGCGGGCGCAATGCCGACACGGACTGGAAGGGCAAGCGACGCAGCAACGATACGTATGAGTCGAGCACGGATCCGGATGCACGTCTGTTCAAGAAAGCAAAAAGAGTCCAGCCATTCTGTGCTACCAGGGACACATCCTGATGGAGAACCGCTCGGGGCTGGTGGTCGGCGCTGTGGTCAATCATGCAGACGGATTCGCGGAGTGCGCAAGCGCATTGCGGTTGCTTGACTGCGTGCCTGGCGGCCATGCGAAGACCGTAGGCGCTGACAAGGCTTACGACACGCGCGACTTCGTGAACGATTGCCGCGCTCGCAATGTGACGCCGCACGTCGCCCGCAACGATGAGTGCTACGGCAACAGCGCAATTGACGGGCGCACCTCGCGGCACGCGGGCTACCGAATAAGCCAGGTCATCCGCAAACGTATCGAAGAGCATTTCGGCTGGGGCAAGACAATTGGCCGGATCCGGCAGACGGTCTATCGCGGCATCAAGCGGCGCGTTGACCAGCACTTCAAGCTGACGATGGCCGCGAGCGATCTGACCCGCATGGCCCGAATGCCAAGCGTGGTGCCACAAGGAGCGTTGCAATGAGCCGCCATGGTGCGAGCACCGTACGGCGCCGGGTTAGCGTGTCTGCGCACTGCCTGCCAAAACCACTCGACGAACCCGCAATTCAGCAGCAAATTGCATGTGCAAACCTCTTGAACACTGCTTTGGTCGTCATGAGGGAACGCTTTTCAACAGCCTGCTAAGCATATTTTCGCGCGGGCGGATATCTGCGACCACGCTGCGATGGACGCGCTACTCAGCCAGCAATAAACCCCGCGCGATCCTGCATTTCGCCGCTGAAAGTCATGTGGACCGGTCCATTCAGGGGCCCGCCGAGTTTGTTCAGACCAATGTTGTTGGCACGTTCACGCTGCTCGAAGCGGCGCTTGCCTATTGAAAAACGCTGCCCGGCGCGGATCAGATGGCGTTTCGTTTTTTGCATGTATCGACGGATGAAGTATTCGGCTCGCTGTCCGCCAACGACACGCCGTTCTCCGAGACTACGCCTTACGCGCCGAACAGCCTGTATTCTGCGACTAAAGCTGCATCCGATCATCTGGTACGGGCATATAGGCATACCTATGGCCTACCGGTCGTGACGACGAATTGCTCGAACAATTACGGGCCGTATCAGTTTCCCGAGAAGCTGATTCCGCTGGTCATCGGGAATGCGCTGAGCGGCAAGCCTTTGCCTGTTTATGGCGATGGTCAAAATATCCGTGACTGGCTTTACGTTGGCGACCATTGCGCGGCGATTCACGAAGTGTTGGCGCGTGGCCGGCCAGGTAAAACGTATAACGTCGGTGGTTGGAACGAGAAGACGAACCTGGATGTCGTGCATGCCGTGTGCGACCTGTTAGACCGGCTGAAAGCGAAAGCCTCCGGTTCATATCGCGACCAGATTAGCTTTGTCGCGGATAAACCGGGTCATGACCACTGTTATGCTATCGACGCGCGCAAGCTCGAATGTGAACTCGGCTGGAAGCCAGCGGAAACGTTCTAGACTGGCATCGATAAAACGGTGCGGTGGTATCTCGACAACCAGGCGTGGGTCGACGAAGTGACGTCCGGTGAATATCGCAAGTGGGTCGATGCCAACTATGCACAGCGTGTGTGAACTCCATAAGCCCAACAAGGACTGACGATGGCCCGCAAAGGCATCATTCTCGCCGGTGGTTCGGGTACGCGGCTCTACCCGATCACCCATGTTGTCTCGAAACAATTGCTGCCCGTGTACGACAAACCGATGATCTACTGCTTTCCACGCTGATGAGCGGGGGAATTCGCGACGTGCTGATCATATCGACACCTCAGGATGCGCCGCGTTTCGAATCGATGTTCAGCGACGGCAGCCGGCATGAACATCCAGTACGCGGTGCAGCCGTCGCCCGACGGACTGGCACAGGCGTTCATCATTGGTGAGGAGTTCATTGGCGGGGACACCTGCGCGCTGATTCTCGGCGACAATATTTTTTACGGCCATGATCTCGGCAAGCAACTCGAGCATGCCACCAGACCGACGGCGCGACGGTTTTTGCGTACCACGTGCACGACCCCAAGCGTTACGGCGTGGTTGAATTCGATGCGAATTTCCACGCGTTGTCGATTGAAGAAAAGCTTGCGGCGCCGCGTTCAAACTATGCGGTGACGGGCCTCTATTTCTACGATAACAACGTCTGCGAGATCGCGGCGGATATCCAGCCGTCGTCGCGTGGGGAGCTCGAAATCACCGATGTGAATTCGTTTTATCTTGCGCAAAGCAAGCTGGACGTAGAGATCATGGGGCGAGGTTTTGCGTGGCTTGATACCGGCACACCCGATTCGCTGATCGATGCTGCGTTGTTCATCGCAACATTGCAGAAACGCCAGGGCCTGATGGTTGCGTGTCCTGAAGAAATTGCGTACCGTCGCGGATGGATCGACGGCGAGCAATTGTTGAAGCTCGTGCACCCGCTTGCAAGAACTGCGTACGAGCAATATTTGCTCAACCTACTTAAGATTCACGTCGCATAGCCGTCCACTTAACCGCTACCGCGTTGCCGGAAGTCGTGGTCATCGAGCCGGAAGTATCCGGCGATGCCCGCGGCTTTTTCTACGAAAGCTTCAACAGCCGTGATTTCAGCGAGCACGTGCAGGCAGGCGTCAAATTCATGCAGGACAATCATTCGTGCTCGGCCCGGGGCGTGCTGCGCGGACTGCATTATCCGATCGCGCACGCGCAGGGCAAGCTCGTGCGTGTGGTGGAAGGCGAGGTGTTCGACGTCACCGTCGATATCCGCAAGAGCTCCCCCCGGTTCGGCAAGTGGAGCGGCGTGAAGCTGTCGGCGGAGAACCGTCGGCAGGTGTGGGTGCCGCCGGGGTTCGCGCATGGTTTTGTCGTGTTGTCGAAGTCGGCGCAGTGCCTGTATAGGACGACCGATTACTGGTATCCGGAGCATGAGCGAAGTATTCTCTGGAATGATCAGACAGTCGGGATTGAGTGGCCGATCGACTTCGAGCCGCTGCTTTCCGAGAAGGACGCGGCGGGCGTCCGCCTGGCCGACGCGGAGCATTTCGAGTGCGGGCCCGTAGATGACTACCGGAGACCAACGGAAACGCGTTTTGCTGACGGGCGCCAACGGCCAGATCGGCTTCGAACTGGCGCGTAGCCTGTAGGAGTTGGGGCATGTGGTGGCGCTGGATCGCCGTGGCCTTTTGATCTTACGGATTCCGAACAGATTTGGCGAGTCGTACCCGAACTGTCGTCGGTGCTGATTGTTAACGCGGCAGCTTATACGGCTGTGGATTCAGCCGAAAGCGATGCCGCTGCCGCCATGCGCCTCAATGCCGAAGCACCGGATATTTTGGCGCAGGAGGCGAAGCGTCTTGGCGCGTTGCTGGTTCACTACTCTACGGATTATGTCTTCGATGGCACGAAGGACGGTCCGTACGAAGAAGACAATGCCGCGAATCCGTTGAATGTCTACGGCAAAAGTAAGCTTGCCGACGAGCAGGCGATTGCGGCGTCGGGTTGCGCGCATCTGATCTTCCGGACGAGCTGGGTGTACGGCGCGCGAGGCAAGAATTTCCTTAGCAGGCTGTTGAAAAGCGCCCCGTCATGACAACCGAAGCAGTGTTCAAGAGGTTTGCACATGCAATTTGCTGCTGAATTGCGGGTTCGCCGAATGGTTTTGGCAGGCAGTGCGCAGACACGCTAACCCGGCGCCGTATGGTGCTCGCACTATGGCGGCTCATTGCAACGCTCCTTGTGGCACCACGCTTGGCATTCGGGCCATGCGGGTCAGATCGCTCGCGGCCATCGTCAGCTTGAAGTGCTGGTCAACGCGCCGCTTGATGCCGCGATAGACCGTCTGCCGGATCCGGCCAATTGTCTTACCCCAGCCGAAATGCTCTTCGATACGTTTGCGGATGACCTGGCTTATTCGGTAGCCCGCGTGCCGCGAGAGGTGCGCCCGTCAATTGCGCTGCTGCCGTAGCGCTCATCGTTGCGGGTGACGTGCGGCGTCACATTGCGAGCGCGGCAATCGTTCACGAAGTCGCGCGTGTCGTAAGCCTTGTCGCGCCTACGGTCTTCGCATGGCCGCCAGGCACGCAGTCAAGCAACCGCAATGCGCTTGCGCACTCCGCGAATCCGTCTGCATGACTGACCACAGCGCTGACCACCAGCCCCGAGCGGTTCTCCATCAGGATGTGTCCCTGGTAGCACAGGATGGCTGGACTCTTTTTGCTGTTCTTGAACAGACGTGCATCCGGATCCGTGCTCGACTCATGCGTATCGTTGCTGCGTCGCTTGCCCTTCCAGTCCGTGTCGGCATTGCGCCCGCTGCTTGGCGGCGGTAGTCCATCGTCTGAGCCGTCCTTCGCACGGAAGCTTTTGTGACTCGCCCATGCCTGAATCAGCGTACCGTCCACCGAGAAATGCTCTCTGAACAGCAAGCCCCGTTTGTCGACCAGACTCATAACTTCGGTAAAGAACGCTTCCAAGACTTCGTGCTCGAGCAACCGGTCGCGGTTCTCCGAGAACACCGAGTGGTACCACACGGCGTCCTCGATCGCCAGTCCAATGAACCAGCGAAACAGCAGGTTGTAGCGCATCTGCTCCATCAGCATGCGCTCGCTGCGCACCGAATAGAACACCACCTGCAGGAGCAACGCACGCAGCAGCTTCTCGGGTGCAATCGAGGCACGGCCGGTGTCGGCATAGATGACGCCAAACAGCCGGTTGAGCCGTTTCAACGCTTCGTTGACCAGCAGTAGAATTGGTCGTCTCAGCGGGTGATCCGCCGGGACGAAATCCTCCAGCTTGACCATAGTAAACAGAGCAGAGGTTCTTGCCTCTCATCCAATCCGCGCATCGCATTCATCGCCAAAGATTATGAACACGATATCCATAACGCTTGTTCCTCAAACCCCGCTTACACGGGACCCAATTTCAACAGCCTGCTAGGCGTTCAAACTCTGGATAGTCAACATGGCCGCCCGAACATGCAGAAGCCGGGCCAGGTTTTGATTGAGACGTGTTCGCCCGTCGAATCAATGCACAGCGCCCGTTGTCGTGATGATCTTGTTGATCGGACAACGGAAGACACGCATGAAACCATTGAGCAGTAGCACGCTGAGTAACTGGGATTTGTTATCGACTACGCGCAGGAACTACTGCAAGGAGATGTCGACACCTTCACTCGATAGGTGGCGCCTGAGTTCCGCTACCGAGCGGATACCTTGTTCGGCCATACAGACCAGACGCGCACGCGAAGAGCAAGCGCGGATTGGCGCTGAATGTCATTTCCCTGAAGAATGTCATTTGATCGGTTTTCCATGTTTCCATGATGTCGTCCCTCACTACTACAAGGGCAAATCATACTCTTCCGAGACTTCCAAGGAAAAGTACTTTGTCTGCTTTGCTTTGGAGTGATGTACTAGCTCAAGAATAAAAAAACTCTCATCAAACGGAATAAAGTTCTTGACACGATGATCGGGTTTAGCCTAACTTCGGTAGCGGCTTAGGCTTGAACTAACCAACTGGAGAGTGTTGTGGTTGCTCAAATGACGAACCTGACGAATGAAACCGGACGCATCGCGTTCGGTGTGTCGTCGCTTATCTTGAGCTCACCCAGCACGCTCGCCACTTCGTGCACAACGGCGATGAACTTCAACGAGAGAAACGAACATGCAGTGGCAGATCATGCCGCTTCGTGCCCGAACTCGTTGCGCCCGATGCTCGACGCGCGTCTTTCATCGAACCTGATTCCTGTCAGCTTTGGCGGTCAGATGGTTGCACGCGTTTATCAGTGGGGAAAGAGCAAGCTATGCATCCGGGGGAGAAACCCTATGTCGAAGGAGTCACTTGACAACTCCGACTGATCGAACAGATCAAGGCAAAAGCCCGGATGCTCCGAAAGGACTCCGGGCTTTTTATTTGGCCTGAACGAATGCAGAAAGAAGCCCTCGCAGCGCATCGCGGGGCCGGCCCCGGCAAAGCCGAACGGCCGATTGATCTTTAACAATCTGGAGAGGTATTAGCGAGTCGTCCGCACGGGCAAGGTGGCCTCACCCATCTTGCCCTTGTCGGTGCCTCGCCATGCGGACGTAAGCTCAGCTGGGAGAGCGCGACCTTCCCAAGGTCGATGTCGCGGGTGGGTGGGAGGCTCAAACTGCCGGACTGTAAATCCGGAGCCCGAAAGGCGTCGCTGGTTCGAATCCAGCCCTGTCCACCAGTTTAATGTCGGTACCGTCTAGTGGCCTAGGACATCACCCTTTCACGGTGAATACGCGGGTTCGATTCCCATTTCCCGCTCCAGTTTTGCCGAGATAACTCAGTTGGGAGAGCAACTGCTTTGCAAGCAGAAGGTCGTTGGTTCAATTCCGTCCACTTCCACCAGGTCATCAACTACAGGAGATCGCCATGAAGCGGAAACCGGCCCCACGAAATCCTTTCGTTGCGGCGGCCATGAGTAAGAAGGCTGGCACGCATCGCAAGAGCAATAAGGCTTTTCGTCGTGCCGACAAGATGTTGCTGTCGGGGCGTAGCTCAAAGGCTCGAACATTCGGCTTTTACCCGATCGGCGAGGGTTCGATTTCCTCCGCCCCGACCAGCCAAGACAACAATCGAATGGCACACACCGGTCGCTATCCGTTTGTTGTTTCGGCGATTCCGCAAAACCCGAGCAAGGTGCATGGACGTGACTGTTAATCACTCGTTAGCTGAGTTCGATTCTCAGGTGCGGAGCCAAATTAGAAGTGCGTTTCGGGGTGGCTGTAGCTCAGCTGGAAGAGTCCCGGAATGTGACTCCGGTGGTCGTGGGTTCGAGGCCCATCAGCCACCCCGAAGCGTATGTCGTTGCAGTTCAGGAGGGGCGTCGTCAAGTGGCCAAAGACACCGGGTTTTGATCCCGGCAATCGAAGGTTCGAATCCTTCCGCCCCCGCCACTTGTAGTAGTGCAATTTGATTGCGGGAAGTCTGTTGGTAGGCCGCTCGGTTTCATACGCCGACGCGACGACGGTTCGATTCCGTCTCCCGCAACCATCATTCGAAGCGTAGCGCAGCCTGGTAGCGCACCTGATTTGGGATCAGGGGGCCGGGGGTTCAAATCCCTCCGTTTCGACCACTTTCGGGAGAAATCCCAACACCGCAACCCGCAAGATAGCCCCGGGAACAGTCATCCTGCTCGATGGAGCACCGTCCACTATACGAAGGCGCGAGTAGAGCAGATCGCTCAGCCAGGCCAATTGGTCGGCCCGGGCGCCCTACATGGAAGGTTGGCCGAATTGGAATGGTAAGGCCCCGCGTTGGAAGCGCGAGCGCATGGCGCATCAACGCTGTGATGAGGGTTCGAGTCCCGTGCCTTCCGCCAGCTTCATTATCCGGTTAGCTCAGCTGGAGAGCATCCGCCTTACAAGCGGAGTGTCGGCGGTTCGATCCCGGCTCGAAGCACCAGTTGCGCCGACATAGCTCAGCTGGCCAGAGCGGCTGTGTCCGTAAGCAGCGGGTCATCGGTTCGAATCCGATTGCCGGCTCCAATCTCATGCCCGGGTGGCGAAAACAGGTAAACGCGCTGTCTTGAGGAGGCAGTGGATTTCATCCATGCGGGTTCAAGTCTCGCCTCGGGCACCAACAATTCAGCCTTGGTGGAAGCCAGGTAGACACGCCAGTTTCAGGAACTGGAGCTCGAAAGAGCATTGCGAGTTCGAGTCTCGCAGGCCGGACCATACTCTCAGCACGTGGCGAAACCACGGTAGACGCACCTGCCTCAAAAGCAGGCTTCCAACGGAAGTGCCAGTTCGAGTCTGGCCGTGCCGACCATCTCTCATGCGCGCGTAGCGAAATAGGTAGACGCACCGGATTTAGGTTCTGGCGTCCAAAGGCACTGCCGGTTCCAGTCCGGCCGTGCGCACCAGTCATCATCGGATAGTGGCGCAATCGGTAGAGGCCCGCGCCTTAAAAGCGACGAGTCCGGAAGGAATGCGAGTTCGACCCTCGCCGCACGCACCATCCTTCATCTCCCATTTTTCATCGAAGGCCTTTAGCTCGAGGGTTCGAGCGTCCGGCTCATAACCGGTTGGCGTGGATTCAATTTCCGCACGGCCTACTAGCATGGCACGGTGCCAGAGCTGCTCAATGGGGCAGTCTGCAAAACCGTTGGGGCAACCCGTCGTCGGTTCGAATCCGACCCGCGCGTCAACAATCTGTCCGTAGCTCAGTGGATGAGAGCGCCTGCTTCCGATGCAGGATGCCGCGGGTTCGAATCCTGCCGGACAGTCCATGCAAGCCGCCGTAACTCAGTGGACAAAGTGGTCGCCTCCTATGCGAACTGTCGCACGTTCGAATCGTGCCGGCGGCACCAGATACCTCTCCAGATCGCCCCTATACCGTATTCGGACACGGCTTAGCAGTCCGACCACATTCATATCGAATCCAATGCACTACAGGTGATGCAATGACCATCCAGCAGGTTCTTGCCCTCGACATCAGTGGCCAGCCATTCGAATGGCTGTCGCCGAAAGACGCCGTGACCGCCTACGCAAAAAGAAAAGTCGCGTGGGACCTCGGTGACGCGGAACGCGTCTTCCGTGGGGGATACTCCCGTCGCGGCGTTCAGTCGACCATCGCAGTGAAGCCAATCATCGCGATTGCCGGCAGCGAACGGATGGCGAAAACGCTCAGGAATGAACTGCCTCTTGGTGAGAGCAACAACGATTTGCTGTTCAAACGGGATCGACTGACATGTGCTTACTGCGCGATGGTGTTTCCGAGAACCATGCTGACTCGGGATCACATCCTCGCGCGCTCGCGCGGGGGTCAAGATATTTGGATGAACGGCGTCACGGCATGCCGCGATTGCAACCAGGAGAAGGGCTCAAAGCTGGTCGAGAACTTCCGGCCTTTGGTGTATCTGCCGTACGTGCCGAACCGCGCCGAACACTTCCTGTTGTCCGGGCGAACTATTCTCACGGATCAACACGAGTACCTCTCTGCGCAGTTGCCGAAGCACTCGAGGTTGCTCTAAAAGGATTGCAGGTTGCCCAGCTCCGGCTGGGCGATCTACATCGAAAAGGGAGATGGCAGGAACAGCTAGATCGGCATAGGGGACGACCATAAGGCCGTCCTGCCACACCACCCGGCATGCGGGTCCGCACCGGACGGTTCGAGAAGTTGAGGTTATGAGTCGAGGCAAACCCAACTGGTCAAAGTAGGCGATGGGCAACACGCTGTTGAGTAGCTTGCCGCTATTGCGCCACCAGCGGCGACTGTTTGCCGCCACCTGTCGCGCGATCTCAGCAGACGCTCCCAACACACGCAGTTCCCGGTAGATGGTCGTACCACGGCGCCAATGCTTGAGCTAAATGGCCCGCAACTGGTGACGCAGCATTCGTCCAGTGCTAACCAGACGCGCGGCGTTTGTGCCAATCCGAAATACGCCTTCCAACTTTATGGGATTCGAGAGATCGCACGAATGCTAGGTCGGTCGCCGTCGACTATCTCGCGCGAATTGCGCCGGAACGCGGCTACACGTGGTGGTACGCTAATCTATCGGGCAACAGTCGCGCAGTGGAAAGCAGAGCTAGCGGCCAAACGGCCGAAGGCCGTCAAGCTCGCAGAGAGCGAACGGCTATGAACATATGTGCAGAGCCGATTGGCCGGAGCGGTCGCTGATTTGCACGGCAGGCCAATTCCGGGTCTCAACGCGCCATGGAAGAGTCGACGGCATGGCCGTCGAGCGGACCGGCGCTGGGGCACTTGCTGGAGTCCAGAACAAATCAGTCGCCGATTGCGGGTTGACTTTCCTTATGATGAGTCTATGCGGATCTCACACGAAGCCATCTATCAGGCGCCTTTACATACAAGGCCGCGGCGCGTTGCGACGTGAATTGTCCGCATGTCTGCGCACGGGCCGGGCACTGCGCGTGCCGCGCGCTAGAACGAGACAACGGGGCAAAAGTTTTATCACCCCCGAGGTCATGATCAGTGAGCGCCCGACCGAAGCTGCAGATCGCGCCGTGCCGGGTCACTGGGAAGGCGACCTGATCATCGGCCTGAACAGCTCTGCGATTGGTACCTTGGTTGAACGAACAACCCGCTTCACCATGCTTCTACATCTTCCACCCATGCCAGGCCACGGCTCCGGTGCACGACTGAAGAACGGGCCGGCGTTAGCTGGTCACGGAGCCGAGGCTGTGCGCAATGCTATCACCGCGAAGATGGCCATGCTGCCTGATTATTTATGCAAATCGCTGACTTGGGCTGACTTGGGATCAGGGAGCCGAAATGGCGCAGCACGCGCAGCTAAAGATCGACACAGGTTTGTCGATTTATTTCTGTGATCCACGAAGTCCGTGGCAGCGCGGGACTGACGAAAACACTAACGGGCTGCTCCGACAGTATTTCCCTAACAGGCTGTTGAAAAGTGCCCCGTCATGACGACCGAAGCAGTGTTCAAGAGGTTTGCACATGCAATTTGCTGCTGAATTGCGGGTTCGCCGAGTGGTTTTGGCAGGCAGTGCGCAGGCACGCCAGCCCGGCGCCGTACGGTGCTCGCACCATGGCGGCTCATTGCAACGCTCCTTGTGGCACCACGCTTGGCATTCGGGCCATGCGGGTCAGATTGCTCGCGGCCATCGTCAGCTTGAAGTGCTGGTCAACGCGCCGCTTGATGCGGCGATAGACCGTCTGCCAGATCCGGCCAATTGTCTTGCCCCAGCCGAAATGCTCTTCGATACGTTTGCGGATGACCTGGCTTATTCGGTAGCCCGCGTCTTACAATTACCCATATTTTTCTACGATTCTCTGTTAATAAGGAATCCTTTATGTTAACGTCGTTGTAAGATTAGTTGATGAGGGACGGCGATGACGAACAGAGGCGGTCGAAATCGTGCATCGGAAGAAGCCTGTGATGCTAATGCGTGGCTGAACGAGGAAGCGGGACAAAGCCGGTTTCGCGATGAGCGTCTTGGCAAAAGATTCCGCCTGGTTCTCGAACGCCTGTAGTCGTGTATCGGGCAGAGCATTCCGATGGCCTTTCAGGATTGGTGCAACACGAAAGCGGCCTACCGGTTTCTGTCCAATCCCAAGGTCAGCGAACAAGTCATCCTGAGCGGGCACTTTGAGGCTACCCGGAGCCGGTTTGCTGCATCAGGAGGTCCCGTACTGATATTGCAAGACACGACTGAATTCTCGTACAAACAAGAAAGAGCGGCCCGAGCTGATCGGTTCGACACGTAAAGTCCCGAGTTGTCCGGACAAGAAGCGGCAAAGCCCGAAGCATACGGTTTGCGAGATCCTGATGCATTCGAGCCTGGCCGTTACCACCCAAGGCATTCCATTGGGTCTGGCTGCAATCAAATTCTGGAGCCGGAAAAAGTTCAAGGGGTGCGATGCGCTCAAGCGAAAGATCAATCCGACCCGCGTCCCAATCAAGAAGAAGGAAAGCTACCGATGACTGGAGAATCTGCGGCAATCGACAGCGCTGTTCGGCGAGCCAACCGCTGTGCTCATGTTGGAGATCGCGAGAGCGACATTTATAAACTCTTCTGCCTCGCACACGAGCTACAAACGAACTTTCTCGTTCGAACCTGCGTTGATCGGCTCGCGGGAGATGGAAACCACACGATCGCACATGAGATGGATAAAGCATTTCTCAAGGGTGTGCATCAGATCGCTGTCCGTGACCAAAACGGCAAAGTTGAGCGGGCTGTGCTGGAACTTCGATACCGCCGCATAACGGTATTGCCGCCAATCGGCAAGCAACGCCATTACCCGGCTCTGTTCCTGACGATACTTCATGCGGTTGAACGGGGGCTACCCAAGGCCAGAAAACGTATTGAATGGAAGTTGATCACCAATTTACCCGTTACTTCCCGCAGACAGGCTATTGAGAAACTTGACTGGTACGCACTGCGATAGAAAATCGAGGTATTCCACAAGATTCTCAAGTCGGGTTGTAAGGCAGAAGAATCGAAGCTGCGAACCGCGGACCGGCTGACCAATCTCATTGCAGTATTCTGCATCGTAAGCTGGCGTATCTTCTGGATAACGACGGTGAACCGGGCTGCACCGCAGCTGCCCGCCGAAATCGCGATGACACCAACTGAAATACAGCTGCTTGATCAGTTGGTTAAAGATACCGCGAAGACTTCAACCGCCGAACCCCTTACACGTTATACCGTCAAACTTGCCCAACTGGGTGGCTATCTGGCCCGAGCCAATGATCCTCCTCCGGGCAATATCGTTGTCTGGCGAGGATTGGTAAGGCTTACAGATATCCTGCTCGGTTTCGAACTCGCCGAAAAATATGGGTAATTGCAAGGCTACACCGGCAGCTACTCGGCGGTACGCCGTATCCTGCTGGGCCTGAAGGCCGAACGCGGCGTACCGGCCACAACGATCCTTGAGTTTGCGCCAGCGGAGGCCGCCGCACAGGTCGACTTCGGCGCCGGACCCGTACTGACATGAATCGGGCGCACAGATCAAGACGTGGTTCTTCGTCATGATCCTCTGCTGGTCTCGGCACCAGTATGCCGAGGTCGTGCTGGACCAGACCGTCGAGACGTGGCTGGCCTGCCACCGTCGCGCCTTCGGGCGGCTGCCCGGGCCGCGTCATCATCGACAACGCGAAGTGCGCGATTACCAACGCTTGCATGCACAGCTCGGAGGTCCAACGCTCGTATGCCGCGCTCGCTGAAAGATACGGCTTCCGGATTGACGTGTGTCCACCGCACGATCTACCGAAGAAGAAGATCGTTGAATCGGGCGTCAAATATGTCAAGAAATCTTTTGTGCCGCTGCGCACGTTTCGCGACCTGAGCGATGCCAACTGGTAGTTGCGCGAATGGATCACGCAGCAGGCCAGCACGCGCGAACATGGCACGACACGCGAGCAGCCGCGGCGCGCTTTGCCATCGAGAAGCCACTGCTCACGACGCTGTCTGATGTTGCGCCGGTGTTGGCTGTATGGAGCGAGGTCAAGGTAGATACGGACGGACACATCGACAAGAAGGCGCTGTACTCCGTGCCGTCCATGTTGGTTGGCAAGAACCTCTGGCTCAAGTCCACCGATACGGTCGTACAGCTGTTCCATCAGCACGAACTCGTCGCGACTCATCCGCGACTGCGCAAGCCCGGCGATCGCCACGCGGTGTGTGACTCTTACAATTACCCATATTTTTCGGCGAGTTCGAAACCGAGCAGGATATCTGTAAGCCTTACCAATCCTCGCCAGACAACGATATTGCCCGGAGGAGGATCATTGGCTCGGGCCAGATAGCCACCC
Source organism: Candidatus Burkholderia crenata (assembly GCA_001190015.1). Taxonomy (GTDB): domain Bacteria; phylum Pseudomonadota; class Gammaproteobacteria; order Burkholderiales; family Burkholderiaceae; genus Caballeronia; species Caballeronia crenata. Next base: position 25,381 of record LGTG01000643.1, on the reverse strand, counting down.
AGTTGGGCAAGTTTGACGGTATAACGTGTAAGGGGTTCGGCGGTTGAAGGGTTGAATGAAGTCTTCGCGGTATCTTTAACCAACTGATCAAGCAGCTGTATTTCAGTTGGTGTCATCGCGATTTCGGCGGGCAGCTGCGGGGCAGCCCGGTTCACCGTCGTTATCCAGAAGATACGCCAGCTTACGATGCAGAATACTGCAATGAGATTGGCCAGCCGGTCCGCGGTTCGCAGCTTCGATTCTTCTGCCTTACAGCCCGACTTGAGAATCTTGTGGAACACCTCGATTTTCCATCGCAGTGTGTACCAGTCAAGTTTCTCAATAGCCTATCTGCGGGAAGTAACGGGTAAATTGGTGATCAACTTCCATTCAATACGTTTTCTGGCCTTGGGTAGCCCCCGTTCAACTGCATGAGTTATCGTCAGGGACAGAGCCGGGTAACGGCGTTGCTTGCCGATTGGCGGCAATACCGTTATGGGCGGTATCGAAGTTCCAGCACAGCCCGCTCAACCTTGCCGTTCTGGTCACGGACAGCGATCTGATGCACACCCTTGAGACATGCTTCATCCATCTCATGTGCGATCGTGTGGTTTCCATCTCCCGCGAGCCGATCAACGCAGGTTCGAACGAGAAAGTTCGTTTGTAGCTCGTGTGCGAGGCAGAAGAGTTCATAAATGTCGCTCTCGCGATCTCCAACATGAACACAGCGGTTGGGCTCGCGGAACAGCGCCGTCGAGTGCCACAGATTCTTCAGCCATCGGTAGCTTTCCTTCTCCTCGATTGGGACGCGGGTCGGATTGATCTTTCGCTTGAGCGCATCGCACCCCTTGAACTTTTTCCGGCTCCAGAATTTGATTGCAGCCAGACCCAATGGAATGCCTTGGGTGGTAACGGCTAGACTCGAATGCATCAGGATCCCGCAAACCCTATGCTTCGGGCTTTGCCGCTTCTTGTCCGGACGACTCGGGATTTTACGTGTCAAACCGATCAGCTCGTGCCGCTCTCGTTTGTACGAGAATTCAATCGTGTCTTACAATATCAGTATGGGTGTGAACGGCGGTCAGAAAGCGACGCCGCCATCTGGCGTCGCTTTCTGACCGCCGTTCACACCCGGGCATCTCGCCACGAAACCTCGCCGTCCTGTGCGATGAAGCGAGCCGGGTTTGTCGATGCCATTTCTATCTCGCGCAGGCGGTCGAGTACCCGCTCGATAAGGCGCAGATAGCGGATGCGTTGTGGTTTTCGGATTTCCAGCTGGGTGACGAACTGTTCGCTTGCCAGCCTATCAACAGTGCTGAGATCGACGTGTTTGACTGCTTAGCCACTCGAAGGAAGAGGCCCCATTGAGCCCGGTAAACGTCGGCGGACGATGCCTTGAATGCTTGTTTCGCCATCCATGAGTCAAACGCGCTACGCGGATCAGCGTACCAATTGGCGCGTGCGTGATCGAAGATCCCGTGGCTTTCGGCGGGAGCGGTCATTGACTTGTCAATCCGTTAGTTGTGAACTCACTGGATAGGAGATTACGCGATAGCTGGAAGCGATGTTTATTGCACCCGCATTTGAACGCTGCGCTTGTTGAGTACCGGCGCGCTATTGCGTGATGAGTAACAGGTGCGAGTATCAGGCGCCAGCATCTTGGCAATGGGCACACAGCAACCGGCGCATAAACCGCGACCCAGGAGCCTGTCATAAATTTTATGTGTAAGGCATAATAACATGTAGCTCAAGGAGCATGTATGCCATGCAAACTCAAGACGGCCACCGATGTCCAGACGGCGTTGCCGTCTATTCCGAAGGAACTGATCGATCAGTTCGTGAAGGGACCCATGGCGGCTGAAGCGGTGCACGCCGCTTCGGCCGCATTCAAGAAGGCGCTGATCGAGCGGGCGCTGGGGTGCCGAGCTCGGACATCACCTGGGCTATGCGGCCGGTGCTGTGCGGCCCCAAGACGCGACCAACCATCGCAACGACAAGAGCGGCAAAACGGTGCTGACCGACGACGGCCCGCTGCGACTGGAGATTCCGCGCGACCGCGCCGGCAGCTTTGCGCCGATCCTAATTCCTAAGCACGAGCGGCGCTTCACCGGCTTTGACGACAAGATCATCGCGATGTACGCCCGTGGCATGACGGTGCGCGAGATCCAAGGGTTTCTGGCAGAGCAGGATGACACCGAAGTAACGCCGGAGTTCATCAGTTCCGTGACCGATGCGGTGATGGACGAGGTGACGACTTGGCAGGGTCGCTTTCTTGAGCCGATGTATCCGGTGGTGTTCTTCGACGCGCTGCGCGTCAAGATCCGCGAGGAAGGACTGGTACGCAACATTTGGCGCTGGGCGCGGTGTTCCCGGCCACTACCCTGCAGACGTGCATCGTGCACCTGATCCGCAACTCGCTGGATTACGCGAGCTGGAAAGACCGACGGGCACTGGCGGCGGCCATCCGGCCGATCTATACGGCGACGAGCGCTGAGGCTGCTCAGGCCGAACTGGACACATTCGAACAGAGTGAATGGGGAAGCGATTCCCACCGTAGTGGTTGCCTGGCTTCGCGCCTGGGACCATACCCTTCTTTGCGTTTCCGCCAGCGGTGCGCAAGGTCATTTACACCACAAATGCCATTGAGAGCGTGAATGCCCAGCGACGCAAGATCGTCAAGACGCGAGGGCACTTCCCGACGGACGAGGCCGCGACCAAACTGCTATGGTTGGCTTTGCGCAATATCACGGCTGACTGGAGTCATGCAGCGCATGACTGGAAGGCAGCGATGAACCAGTTCGCGATCCTCTATGAGGATCGCTTTACCAGGATTCGTTTGTAAAATGCCATTCATGGCCTGCCAGATGGCAGATTTTTATCCGCCTCGCACATAAAAATCCCGGGGCTTTCGCCCCTCAGCCCCAGTCCCCTACAACTCCGGGTAATCGGGTGGCAACGCCATCAAGTAACGAGCAACCCGATCGCCGCTTCAAACCCCTGCAACCCACTGGCCCCTTTACTTCGAAGACGCCCGCAAAAGCCGAGCGGCATCCAGCGCAAAGTACGTGAGCACGCCATCCGCGCCCGCGCGCTTGAATGCCAGCAGCGACTCCATCACTGCCTTGTCGTGATCCAGCCAGCCATTCTGCGTGGCTGCCTTGATCATCGCGTACTCGCCGCTGACCTGGTACACGTAGGTCGGAAAGCGAAACTCTTCTTTCACGCGATACACAATATCCAGATACGGCATGCCCGGCTTGACTATCACCATGTCCGCGCCTTCCTCGATATCCATCCGCACTTCGCGCAGGGCTTCATCGGAATTCGACGGGTCCATCTGGTACGTCATTTTGTTGCTCTTGCCGAGGTTCGCAGCGGAGCCGACCGCATCGCGGAACGGGCCGTAGAACGCTGATGCATACTTTGCGGCATACGCCATGATCCGCGGGTGGATATGTCCGTCGCTCTCGAGCATTTCGCGAATTGCGCCGATCCGGCCGTCCATCATGTCCGACGGCGCAACGATATCCACGCCCGCTTCAGCCTGTGCGCGAGCCTGTTCGACGAGAATTTTGCTGGTTTCGTCGTTGATGACGTAACCATGTTCGTCGAGGATACCGTCCTGACCGTGGCTGGTGTAAGGGTCGAGTGCGACGTCGGTGAGTACGCCCAGTTCTGGAAAGTGCTTCTTCAACTCGCGAACGGCATGCGGAATCAGGCCTTCGGGGTTCGTCGCTTCACGGCCATCGGGCGTTTTCAGCGAGGGTTCAATGGCCGGGAACAGCGAAATGACGGGCACACCCAGCTCGACGCATTGCTCGGCTACTTTCATCAGCAGATCGACCGATGTGCGCTCGACGCCAGGCATGGACGGGACGGCCTGACGCACATTCGATCCCTCGACGATAAAAACGGGATAGATCAGATCGTTTGTGGTCAGCAGGTTTTCGCGTATCAGGCGGCGCGAAAAGTCGTCACGACGCATGCGGCGCGGACGATGATGCGGATAGAAGCTCATGACTTGGCTTGAGGGATGATGGATAACGCGATTCCGGGGAATGGATGCTGGCTCAACTGCCGCGACCGCCGCAGATATGGGGCACGACAGCTTCCAGAACCTTAGTATATCATACCAAACGAGGTAGGCGCTTGGCGCTGAACTCCCCGCTTCTCCTCCCTGAGCGGGTGCCTGTGATGATCGTAAAGGATTCGATCAGGCTGTTTGACCCGCCGTCATGCGGCGGGTTTTTTTATAGCGTGGCCAGCAGGTCGGCTATTGCAGTATCCATCGGCTTCTTGTGGATCAACCGAAGCCAGGTTACTTGTGAGTCCGCGCGATGGCCATCTCTGCCGCGCGGATCGCTTGAAGCGTTTGCTCTGCGCCGACTTTTGCGGCATCAGCAATTACTTCGCCTGTGGCCGGATTGCGAACGGCGTACGTTTCAGCACTTTTGTGCCAGGCGCCGTTGATGTAATGCTCTTTGCGAAGCAGATTCATGCTGCGTCCTTGATCGGTTGAACGAAGTCGCCTTTCGGGGCGCGAGGTTCGCGTGCGGTACGACGCCCTGCCGTGTAGTCGTTGATGACATCGCACGGCGTGTAGTTGCGGTCGAGTTCGTACAATTCTTTAGTGTCCAGGCGGGGGTTCCCAGCGCACTGAGCGCGCTATCGAACTGGGCAGGCGAATCCGCACCCACCAGTATGCTGGCGACAGCACACCCAAGCCTGCGCGATTTGTGCTACGCTCACGCCACGTCGCTTGGCTACACGGGCCACCGACGCCGCAATCTCGCGCGACGCTGCGTCGCCGTACATCTGCGAAGTGAAGAAGTCGGTCTGGTTACGCGTCGACGGGGTGTCGCATTTAAGAAGACCGTGCGCCAGCGGGCTGAAGACGGACACGCCCAGTCCCTGATCGGCGCAATACGGCATCATTTTTCGTTCTTCCTCGCGGTATGCAAGGTTCAGTTGCAACTAACTGTATGTATGTTGATGGTCTTGTGTCAGCCATGCCGCTCGCAAATCTAGACAATTTTCGCCAGTTGCCACGTGTACATGGTAGATACCCCGATGTAGCGCGCCTTGCCAAAACGGACAATGTCGTTTAGCGTACCTATGGTTTGCTCCACGGGCGTGGCGGTGTCGAAGTAATGCAGCATGTAGATGTCGAAATAATCCATGCCAGCCGTCGCAACGAAGCGTCTATACCGTCCACGTGCTTGCGCGAATGACCGCCGGCGTTTTGATATGAGCCCATGTCGTAGCCGACATTGGTGGTCACGACGATTTCCTCGCGGCGCGCAAGGCGTCCGAGGATGCGGCCGACGATTTCTTCGCCGATGCCTGCCGAATAGAAATCAGCCAGATCGATGAAGTTCACCCCCGGCCTCCAGCGCGTGGCGAACGATGGGCTCACTCTTCTGTTCGTCAAAAATCCACGGCTTCCATTGCGGAGTGCCCATGTTCATTGTGCCGAGGCACAGACGTGACACTTTCACACCTGGGCAGCTTCAAACCGTTGTGCGACTTCGATTGGGCGTGGGCCCAAACGGTGTGATCGTACCGCCGTCGAAGAGCTGATGGCGCTTAGTTCATCAAGGACACCGCTAACGTCGTGCTGATCGGTCCAAAAGGCGTCGGCAAATCGACCTTAGCGCTCAATCTCGCCTATCAGGCAATCGTGCAGGGCCACACTTGCCTTGTTCACGACCGCCGGCCAGATGCTCGGTGAATTGGCCGCGCTCGATAGCGATTCGGCTTTGCGCCGCCGACTGAACCGCTATGCCTCGCCCGACGTCCTCGTGATCGACGAGGTCGGATACCTCTCGTACTCGAACCGCCACGCCGATCTGCTGTTCGAACTCGTCAGCAGGAGATACGGCGTTGCATCAACGGTGGTTACAACAAATCGACCGTTCGCAGAATGGCATGAGGTGTTTCCGAATGCGGCTTGCGTCGTCTCCCTTGTTGACCGACTAGTGCATCGTGCAGAAGTCGTGGTGATCGAGGGCGAGTCCTATCGGGTGAAAGAGGCACGTGAACGCGCTCAGCAACGCACGAAGAAGCGCAGTACGGCTAAGGCCGAGAAGAAGACATCATGACGCGCCATCAGTCGCCTTCCAGGATCACTTGCGGGCTCGACTTCCTGATCCCGGACAACTTGGTCCGCCGAGCGAGCGCTCGCCATCGTCGAACTCATCGACGATCTACGCGAGCGGATCTGCACGCACTACCAGCTCGCACTGCACGAGCTACAGCGCGAACAACGCGCGCCTCCCGTGAATGCTCGCCTAACCGATGTCGACGATCCATTCTGAGCACGAGCAGGCCGACAACCATGGGCTAGCAGCAACGGCCCTTGGTCACTTCGCTTCTATTCAACCCAACGCCGCCGTTTAGTGTCGGATGCACCGCCGCTAACAGGCCCGGTGCCGTACGGTGTTCGCACCATGGCGGCTCATTGCAACGCTCCTTGTGGCACCACGCTTGGCATTCGGGCCATGTGGGTCAGATTGCGCGCGGCCCTCGTCAGCTTGAATTGCTGGTCAACGCGCTTGATGCCGAGATAGACCGTCTGCCGGATCCGGCCAATTGTCTTGCCCCAGCCGAAATGCTCTTCGATACGTTTGCGGATGACCTGGCTTATTTGGTAGCCCGCGTGCCGCGAGGTGCGCCCGTCAATTGCGCTACCGCCGTAGCGCTCATCGTTGCGTGCGACGTGCGGCGTCACATTGCGAGCGCGGCAAATCGTTCACGAAGTCGCGCGTATCGTAAGCCTTGTCAACGCCTACTGTCTTTGCATGGCGTGCGCCATGCAAAGGCGGCGCTTTTCCCAGCGGGTGTAAGCCCCGCCCGGCAACCGCTCCAGCCGGAAAGCAACCGGAGCAATCGTGGAGGTAACGAAGCGGTTGAAGCCTTAGCAGGCTGTTGAAATTGGGTCCCGTGTAAGCGGGGTTTGAGGGACAAGCGTTATGGATATCGTGTTCATAATCTTTGGCGATGGATGCGATGCGCGGATTGGATGAGATGCAAGAACCTCTGTTTGCTACGGTCAAGCTGGAGGATTTCGTCCCGGCGGATCACCCGCTGAGACCAATTCGACTGCTGGTCAACGAAGCGTTGAAACGGCTCAACGGGCTGTTTGGCGTCATCTATGCCGACACCGGCCGTGCCTCGATTGCACCCGAGAAGCTGCTGCGTGCGCTGCTCCTGCAGGTGTTCTACTCGGTGCGCAGCGAGCGCATGCTGATGGAGCAGATGCGCTACAACCTGCTGTTTCGCTGGTTCATTGGACTGGCGATCGAGGACGCCGTGTGGGACCACTCGGTGTTCTCGAAGAACCGCGACCGGTTGCTCGAGCACGAAGTCGTGGAAGCGTTCTTCACCGAAGTCATGAGTCTGGCCGACAAACGGGGCTTGCTGTCCAGAGAGCATTTCTCGGTGGACGGTACGCTGATTCAGGCATGGGCGAGTCACAAGAGCTTCCGTGCGAAGGACGGCTCAGACGATGGACTACCGCCGCCAAGCAGCGGGCGCAATGCCGACACGGACTGGAAGGGCAAGCGACGCAGCAACGATACGCATGAGTCGAGCACGGATCCGGATGCACGTCTGTTCAAGAAGAGCAAAAAGAGTCCAGCCATCCTGTGCTACCAGGGACACATCCTGATGGAGAACCGCTCGGGGCTGGTGGTCGGCGCCGTGGTCAGTCATGCAGACGGATTCGCGGAGCGCGCGAGCGCATTGCGGTTGCTTGACTGCGTGCCTGGCGGCCATGCGAAGACCGTAGGCGCTGACAAGGCTTACGACACGCGCGACTTCGTGAACGATTGCCGCGCGCGCAATCTGACCCGCATGGCCCGAATGCCAAGCGTGGTGCCACAAGGAGCGTTGTAATGAGCCGCCATGTGCGAGCACCGTACGGCGCCGGGCTGGCGTGCTTGCGCACTGCCTGCCAAAACCACTCGGCGAACCCGCAATTCAGCAGCAAATTTGTGCAAACCTCTTGAACACTGCTTCGGTCGTCATGACGGGGCGCTTTTCAACAGCCTGTTAGGGAAATACTGTCGGAGCAGCCCGTGCCCGTTAGTGTTTTCGTCAATCCCGCGCTGCCACGGACTTCGTGGATCACAGAAATAAATCGACAAATTTGCATAAATAATCAGGTAGCATGGCCATCTTCGCGGTGATAGCATTGCGTACGGCCTCGGCTTCGTGCACAGCAAATAACGCCGGCCCGTTCTTCAGTCGTGCACCGGAGCCGTGGCCTGGCATGGGTGGAAGATGTAGAAGCATGGTGAAGCGGGTTGTTCGTTCAACCAAGGTACCAATCGCAGAGCTGTTCAGGCCGATGATCAGGTCGCCTTCCCAGTGACCCGGCACGGCGCGATCTGCAGCTTCGGTCGGGCGCTCACTGATCATGACCTCGGGGGTGATAAAACTTTTGCCCCGTTGTCTCGTTCTAGCGCGCGGCACGCGCAGTGCCCGGCCCGTGCGCAGACATGCGGACAATTCACGTCGCAACGCGCCGCGGCCTTGTATGTAAAGCGCCTGATAGATGGCTTCGTGTGAGATCCGCATAGACTCATCATCAGGAAAGTCAACCCGCAATCGGCGACCGCTCCGGCCAATCGGCTCTGCACATATGTTCGTAGCCGTTCGCTCCCTGCGAGCTTGACGGCTTTCGGCCGTTTGGCTGCTCGTTCTGCTTTCCACTGCGCGATTGTCGCCCGATAGATTAGCGTACCACCACGTGTAGCCGCGTTCCGGTGCAATTCACGCGAGATAGTCGACGGCGACCGACCTAGCCTTCGTGCGATCTTTCGAATCCCGTAATCTTGAGCCCACTGCAGCGCAATCTCCTCACGTTCTGAGAATGATAGGTATCGGCCCGAGCGAGGCACCAACTCAATCGGCGGCATGCCACCGACTTCGCGAAACCATCGCGGACCCGACGATTATGACACGCCGCAGCGTCACTTTCCATTCCCTCGGCAATAAATTTCCAGAACGCTTGCTTCGTCTCAAACTGATTGACACCTGGCCTGCCCGGCGATGGCATCATCGGCCTCCCGGTTTGTTGCGAGCCCTAGCTACGCGGTCGCCCCATTTAACACCTCCAAATTTCGAGATGTTGCAACGACCGGTTGAATTCGCCTTCGCCCTTCCTGTTTCATTTGCCGAGCGTGGCCCAATCTTCGAAGCGAAGTTCTGGAACGCGTTTGAATTCCCGCACGTTATTCGTTACGAGGATCGCGCCAGCCGATATTGCATGACCCGCAATCGCCGAGTCGTTGTCGCCTATCGGCGTTCCAAGTCTCGCCAGCTCGACGCGAATCCGGGCCGTTTCGTCCACCGCAGCGGCATCCCAAGGCAACACGCCGTCCAGACGCACGACAAAAGCCGACACCAACGCACCGTGCTTTGGCGATGCTTTTTTGCCAACAGCACCAAATCGCATTTCTGCGTATGTGACCGCGGAAACGACAATGCGCTGTTGCGCATCAACACAAGCCTGTAGTCGTGCCAATAGTTCGGGCGGACGCTCACGCATAATGAATGAACAGATGTTTGTGTCGAGCATGTAAAGCTGGGTCACTGGCTCGACTCCACCCCTTCTTCGCCTACACCTGTCAAGTCAAAGCGACCCGACCCGATAATGGTGGGGCGTTCGGAGAGAAAGTCCGCGTCGGTCAGCGGCTCGCTGGAAAACGACGACCAGTTCGGACGTGCCGGCCGCAACAGGAGTGTGTCCCCTTCGCGGCGAATTTCCAGGATAGTGACCCCCTCGAACTGCATATCCTTTGGGATACGGACTGCCTGATTGGTGTTGTTCCTGAAGATTGATACGGTACGCATCGCGTGCCCTCCGAATGATTAAAAACCATGCCCCCAGTTTAAGCATATGTCAGAATATGTCAAGAGGTTCATGCGAGGGGCAGGGGTCACAGCTGGACGAGGCGGAGTCGAGTCACCTCGGAGACGCCCATGCGAGATAGCGCGTGTCATCAAGCAGGCACGGGGAGGTGAAAGATCACGGTCTCGCGGCCATTCTTTACCCACGTGAGCCGCGCTGCATGGTCAATACGCCACCTTGAAAGTGGGCGAGTCTTCCGGCGGGTGACGGCGACGATCATAGAGCCGGGTCGTCGCAATATTGGTGTGCCCGAGCCATGCCTGCACCTTGGCGAGATCGGCTTCGTGATCAAGTGCATTGGTGGCCGCCGTCGCGCGCAGGCCATGCACGCCAGACCGTCGACTGCAATCTTCGCGGCCGCAGCGTATGCCTGCACGACCTTGTATACCCCATCCGGCGTAATCGCTTCCGCCGGTGGTGCGCCTTGCCGGCTGGAATAGCGGTGCTGCCGGTTGCCCGCCGTGGCCAGCCGCCTCCGGAGCTTGCCGCCCTTGCCGTGCACGCGCAGGTGCAGGACGCCGCGACGCGCGTGAACGTCCCGAACCGTTAGCAGACAGAGCTCTTCGCGGCGCAGTCCGTGATAGAGCAGCACGGAGAGCAGTGCGATCGCGCAGCCCTTTCAACGTCGTGGGGTCCGGCGCCTGATGGTCGCCGATCGCCGGCGTCTTGCTTTCATGACTGTCGACCTTAGGGCGCTTCGCCCCCTTCACGGGGTTGAAATCGACTGCGTTTTTCTCGCACAGATATTCCGCCGGATGGTCGCGCCCGACAGCGCGTGTCTCGAGCATCTTGCGCCAGGCGAGTACGTAAGCGCGTCACGACGCGAAATTCTTCTGGCCGCTGGATAGCTGGATACCTGCAAAACCCATGAAATCCTGCAGGTCCGTTTGGTATGCGCGGCGGGTACGCGGATTGTCGAGGTTGGCGACCCACGCAGAGCGGCGAATTCAACCGGTTGTTGCAACATCTCGAAATTTGGAGATGTTAAATGGGGCGACCGCGAAGCTGGAGCTCGCAACAAACCGGGAGGCCAATGATGCCATCGCCGGGCAGGCCAGGTGTCAATCAGTTTGAGACGAAGCAAGCGTTCTGGAAATTTATTGCCGAGGGAATGGAAAGTGACGCTGCGGCGTGTCATAATCATCGGGTCCGCGATGGTTTCGCGAAGTCGGTGGCATGCCGCCGATTGAGTTGGTGCCTCGCTCGGGCCGATACCTATCATTCTCAGAACGTGAGGAGATTGCGCTGCAGTGGGCTCAAGATTACGGGATTCGAAAGATCGCACGAAGGCTAGGTCGGTCGCCGTCGACTATCTCGCGTGAATTGCACCGGAACGCGGCTACACGTGGTGGTACGCTAATCTATCGGGCGACAATCGCGCAGTGGAAAGCAGAACGAGCAGCCAAACGGCCGAAAGCCGTCAAGCTCGCAGGGAGCGAACGGCTACGAACATATGTGCAGAGCCGATTGGCCGGAGCGGTCGCCGATTGCGGGTTGACTTTCCTGATGATGAGTCTATGCGGATCTCACACGAAGCTATCTATCAGGCGCTTTACATACAAGGCCGCGGCACGTTGCGACGTGAATTGTCCGCATGTCTACGCACGGGCCGGGCACTGCGCGTGCCGCGCGCTAGAACGAGACAACGGGGCAAAAGTTTTATCACCCCCGAGGTCATGATCAGTGAGCGCCTGACCGAAGCTGCAGATCGCGCCGTGCCGGGTCACTGGGAAGGCGACCTGATCATCCGGCCTGAACAGCTCTGCGATTGGTACCTTGGTTGAACGAACAACCCGCTTCACCATGCTTCTACATCTTCCACCCATGCCAGGCCACGGCTCCGGTGCACGACTGAAGAACGGGCCGGCGTTAGCTGTGGTCACGGAGCCGAGGCTGTGCGCAATGCTATCACCGCGAAGATGGCCATGCTGCCTGATTATTTATGCAAATCGCTGACTTGGGATCAGGGAGCCGAAATGGCGCAGCACGCGCAGCTAAAGATCGACACAGGTTTGTCGATTTATTTCTGTGATCCACGAAGTCCGTGGCAGCGCGGGACTGACGAAAACACTAACGGGCTGCTCCGACAGTATTTCCCTAACAGGCTGTTGAAATTGGGTACCGTGTAAGCGGGGTTTGAGGGACAAGCGTTATGGATATCGTGTTCATAATCTTTGGCGATGGATGCGATGCGCGGATTGGATGAGATGCAAGAACCTCTGTTTACTACGGTCAAGCTGGAGGATTTCGTCCCGGCGGATCACCCGCTGAGACCAATTCGACTGCTGGTCAACGAAGCGTTGAAACGGCTCAACGGGCTGTTTGGCGTCATCTATGCCGACACCGGCCGTGCCTCGATTGCACCCGAGAAGCTGCTGCGTGCGCTGCTCCTGCAGGTGTTCTACTCGGTGCGCAGCGAGCGCATGCTGATGGAGCAGATGCGCTACAACCTGCTGTTTCGCTGGTTCATTGGACTGGCGATCGAGGACGCCGTGTGGGACCACTCGGTGTTCTCGAAGAACCGCGACCGGTTGCTCGAGCACGAAGTCGTGGAAGCGTTCTTCACCGAAGTCATGAGTCTGGCCGACAAACGGGGCTTGCTGTCCAGAGAGCATTTCTCGGTGGACGGTACGCTGATTCAGGCATGGACGAGTCACAAGAGCTTCCGTGCGAAGGACGGCTCAGACGATGGACCACCGCCGCCAAGCAGCGGGCGCAATGCCGACAAGGACTGGAAGGGCAAGCGACGCAGCAACGATACGCATGAGTCGAGCACGAATCCGGATGCACGTCTGTTCAAGAAAAGCAAAAAGAGTCCAGTCATCCTGTTCTACCAGGGACACATCCTGATGGAGAACCGCTCGGGGCTGGTGGTCGGCGCCGTGGTCAGTCATGCAGACGGATTCGCGGAGCGCGCGAGCGCATTGCGGTTGCTTGACTGCGTGCCTGGCGGCCATGCGAAGACCGTAGGCGCTGACAAGGCTTACGACACGCGCGACTTCGTGAACGATTGCCGCGCTCGCAATGTGACGCCGCACGTCGCCCGCAACGATGAGCGCTACGGCGGCAGCGCAATTGACGGGCGCACCTCGCGGCACGCGGGCTACCGAATAAGCCAGGTCATCCGCAAACGTATCGAAGAGCATTTCGGCTGGGGCAAGACAATTGGCCGGATCCGGCAGACGGTCTATCGCGGCATCAAGCGCGTTGACCAGCACTTCAAGCTGACGATGGCCGCGAGCAATCTGACCCGCATGGCCCGAATGCCAAGCGTGGTGCCACAAGGAGCGTTGCAATGAGCCGCCATGGTGCGAGCACCTTACGGCGCCGGGCTGGCGTGCCTGCGCACTGCCTGTCAAAACCACTCGGCGAACCCGCAATTCAGCAGCAAATTGCATGTGCAAACCTCTTGAACACTGTTTCGGTCATCATGACGGGGCACTTTTCAACAGACTGCTAAAGGCACCGACATTAGTCGATACTCCGAGCGAGAACTCGACGCAGTTGCGAACGCGCTTAATTGCAGACCACGCAAAGCCCTCGATTGGAAGATACCAGCCGAGGCGTTTGAAGAGTTAATATTCGCAACCTAAATGATGGTGTTGCAACGACTGCTTGAACCTAAGCCGTCGTACGTGTGTTGGGTTCGACACCGGAATTAACCTGGCAGTTTGGGCCAGTGTCGGACCTGTTTGTTCGGCGGTAGGTAAAACTTTCTTCTACCGCATCCCGACTCCTGCGTCACCCCCTTAAGAAATGAGTTGCACCGGTCGCGTTTGCACTCGCCCTTCGGGCTCCTTTCGACGCACCCGAGACCCTTGCAATTACCCATATTTTTCGGCGAGTTCGAAACCGAGCAGGATATCTGTAAGCCTTACCAATCCTCGCCAGACAACGATATTGCCCGGAGGAGGATCATTGGCTCGGGCCAGATAGCCACCCAGTTGGGCAAGTTTAACGGTATAACAGAGGTTCGGCGGTTGAAGTCTTCGCGGTATCTTTAACCAACTGATCAAGCAGCTGTATTTCAGTTGGTGTCATCGCGATTTCGGCGGGCAGCTGCGGTGCAGCCCGGTTCACCGTCGTTATCCAGAAGATACGCCAGCTTACGATGCAGAATACTGCAATGAGATTGGCCAGCCGGTCCGCGGTTCGCAGCTTCGATTCTTCTGCCTTACAGCCCGACTTGAGAATCTTGTGGAACACCTCGATTTTCCATCGCAGTGCGTACCAGTCAAGTTTCTCAATAGCCTGTCTGCGGGAAGTAACGGGTAAATTGGTGATCAACTTCCATTCAATACGTTTTCTGGCCTTGGGTAGCCCCTGTTCAACTGCATGAATTATCGTCAGGGACAGAGCCGGGTAACGGCGTTGCTTGCCGATTGGCGGCAATATCGTTATGCGGCGGTATCGAAGTTCCAGCACAGCCCGCTCAACCTTGCCGTTCTGGTCACGGACAGCGATCTGATGCACACCCTTGAGACATGCTTCATCCATCTCATGTGCGATCGTGTGGTTTCCATCTCCCGCGAGCCGATCAACGCAGGTTCGAACGAGAAAGTTCGTTTGTAGCTCGTGTGCGAGGCAGAAGAGTTCATAAATGTCGCTCTCGCGATCTCCAACATGAACACAGCGGTTGGGCTCGCCGAACAGCGCTGTCGATTGCCGCAGATTTTCCAGCCATCGGTAGCTTTCCTTCTCCTCGATTGGGACGCGGGTCGGATTGATCTTTCGCTTGAGCGCATCGCACCCCTTGAACTTCTTCCGGCTCCAGAATTTGATTGCAGCCAGACCCAATGGAATGCCTTGGGTGGTAACGGCCAGACTCGAATGCATCAGGATCTCGCAAACCGTATGCTTCGGGCTTTGCCGCTTCTTGTCCGGACGACTCGGGACTTTACGTGTCGAACCGATCAGCTCGGGCCGCTCTCGTTTGTACGAGAATTCAGTCGTGTCTTGCAATATCAGTACGGGACCTCCTGATGCAGCAAACCGGCTCCGGGTAGCCTCAAAATGCCCGCTCAGGATGACTTGTTCGCTGACCTTGGGATTGGACAGAAACCGGTAGGCCGCTTTCGTGTTGCACCAATCCTGAAAGGCCATCGGAATGCTCTGCCCGATACACGACCACAGGCGTTCGAGAACCAGGCGGAATCTTTTGCCAAGACGCTCATCGCGAAACCGGCTTTGTCCCGCTTCCTCGTTCAGCCACGCATTAGCATCACAGGCTTCTTCCGATGCACGCTTTCGACCGCCTCTGTTCGTCATCGCCGTCCCTCATCAACTAATCTTGCAACGACGTTAACAGAAAGGATTCTTTATTAACAGAGAATCGTAGAAAAATATGGGTAATTGCAAGCCCGAGACCTGCTTATCAGCACCTCTGCTGGTCGTCAAAAGACCGTTCTGCAGAACAAGATCGTTTTGCATTTCTGATCGACGCCGCCATCTGGCGTCGCTTTCTGACCGCCGTTCACAGAAGGACGTGCAGCAACGGATAGCACCGATTGGTGAGCCCGCGAGCCACGTCGGATGCCCGAGAATGCGTTCCGCAGTTCAAAAGTGCGAACTCAACATCCGTTGTAATGCACCTGAGTGCGTCAACGACGGATATTTCAACAGCTTGCTAGTACTACTGTGTCGTAAAGTTATTAGAATTTGAACAGCAAAATGGACATTGCTGAAGCCGTTTGGAGATGTAGGCAGCGATGTGCCAGCGCAGTGAAGCAATCGAATCAGGTACGTGGCGCTGCGTGCGTTGGGGAGCCGCGTGGCACGTACTTCGCGGGTAAGGCAGATGGCTTGCGGATTTCGGCGTTTTTCTTACTGCCTCCTTGAATGAGGCGCTGTGCAACCAGAAACCCATAAGCGGCAATGCACAGCGTTGCATGGTGATGAAAGCCACGCCATCCTCGTCCCTCAAAGTGCCCAAGGCCGAACTCCTGTTTGAGATCCTGGTAATCGCGCTCAATGCGCCAGCGCATTTTGACAACGTGAACGAGACGTTCGACAGGTGCGTCTTCGAACACCGTTGAAAGCCGATATTTGGTCGGCTCAGGCTCGCCGGCAGGCCACTCAATCAGCAGCCATTCTTCATCGCGCGGAGTATCACGCCAGTATCACGGTGCGAGCTCCGCACTCGTACAGCCGCGAATCGCGAGCTGAATGTAGCACGTGTGCCTTCGCGCCACGAAACCGTGCGATAGCAGGACGACTCGAGCGCTAGCGCCAAACTCCTGACTGTAACAGGACCATGTCCTGGTACGCGGCGCTGCAGGCTTCGCGGCCGGCCAGCCTTACCCTTCACGGCCTCGACAGGCAGCGGTGCGTGGCCCTTGCAATTACCTATATTTTTCTACGATTCTCTGTTAATAAAGAATCCTTTCTGTTAGCGTCGTTGCAAGATGGGATGGCGATGACGAACAGAGGCGGTCGAAAGCGTGCATCGGAAGAAGCCTGTGATGCTAATGCGTGGCTGAACGAGGAAGCGGGACAAAGCCGGTTTCGCGATGAGCGTCTTGGCAAAAGATTCCGCCTGGTTCTCGAACGCCTGTGGTCGTGTATCGGGCAGAGCATTCCGATGGCCTTTCAGGATTGGTGCAACACGAAAGCGGCCTACCGGTTTCTGTCCAATCCCAAGGTCAGCGAACAAGTCATCCTGAGCGGGCATTTTGAGGCTACCCGGAGCCGGTTTGCTGCATCAGGAGGTCCCGTACTGATATTGCAAGACACGACTGAATTCTCGTACAAACGAGAGCGGCCCGAGCTGATCGGTTCGACACGTAAAGTCCCGAGTCGTCCGGACAAGAAGCGGCAAAGCCCGAAGCATACGGTTTGCGAGATCCTGATGCATTCGAGTCTGGCCGTTACCACCCAAGGCATTCCATTGGGTCTGGCTGCAATCAAATTCTGGAGCCGGAAGAAGTTCAAGGGGTGCGATGCGCTCAAGCGAAAGATCAATCCGACCCGCGTCCCAATCGAGGAGAAGGAAAGCTACCGATGGCTGGAAAATCTGCGGCAATCGACAGCGCTGTTCGGCGAGCCCAACCGCTGTGTTCATGTTGGAGATCGCGAGAGCGACATTTATGGACTCTTCTGCCTCGCACACGAGCTACAAACGAACTTTCTCGTTCGAACCTGCGTTGATCGGCTCGCGGGAGATGGAAACCACACGATCGCACATGAGATGGATGAAGCATGTCTCAAGGGTGTGCATCAGATCGCTGTCCGTGACCAGAACGGCAAGGTTGAGCGGGCTGTGCTGGAACTTCGATACCGCCGCATAACGATATTGCCGCCAATCGGCAAGCAACGCCGTTACCCGGCTCTGTCCCTGACGATAATTTATGCAGTTGAACAGGGGCTAACCAAGGCCAGAAAACGTATTGAATGGAAGTTGATCACCAATTTACCCGTTACTTCCCGCAGACAGGCTATTGAGAAACTTGACTGGTACGCACTGCGATGGAAAATCGAGGTGTTCCACAAGATTCTCAAGTCGGGCTGTAAGGCAGAAGAATCGAAGCTGCGAACCGCGGACCGGCTGGCCAATCTCATTGCAGTATTCTGCATCGTAAGCTGGCGTATCTTCTGGATAACGACGGTGAACCGGGCTGCACCGCAGCTGCCCGCCGAAATCGCGATGACACCAACTGAAATACAGCTGCTTGATCAGTTGGTTAAAGATACCGCGAAGACTTCAACCGCCGAACCTCTATTTTACCGTTAAACTTGCCCAACTGGGTGGCTACTGGGTGGCTATCTGGCCCGAGCCAATGATCCTCCTCCGGGCAATATCGTTGTCTGGCGAGGATTGGTAAGGCTTACAGATATCCTGCTCGGTTTCGAACTCGCCGAAAAAGTATGGGTAATTGCAAGGCGTGGCCTGGTAGCCACACGCGAGTACTCAACTGAATACCCACCGCATATCGCAAGCCGCATTCGCCAACGGCATCGCGAACCGCAGTGTCGTTTCCGTAACCCGCATCGGCCAGCACTACCCCGTCCGGAGCACCGCTTTGCCGTGCCTCACGCAACTGCGCGATTGCGATCTGCGGCTTGGTCGCAAACTCAATCTCGTCAGGCACACCGGCCTGCTGCCGTCTTGCCGGATCATTGGCCCAGTCCTGAGGCAGATAAAGCCGATACGCTACGGGCAGGCTCGCCTCTTTGGTGGCCACCGACAGACTCACGGCGACTTGGCAATTATCTTGTTTGCCGAATTGCCTGCAGTATTGCCGCGCTACACCAACCGAATGCTTGCCTTTCTTCGGGAAACCCGTGTCGTCAATAATCCAGTACAAGCCTTCGGCAGGATCCATGTGTGGTAGCGCCCAGCGACGCACCTGCTCAAGCAACGCAGCATCGGACCATTCCGACTTTGACACAAAGTGATGCAGCGATTGGTGCCGTGCGCTTTACGCGATCCGGCTCCAGGTGCGCGGCCAGCGGCTCGCGCTCTTGCGCCTGAGCGGCAGCATCAACCCCGTGCAATAGCCACTCAGCCCGGCACGACGATCGCTATGCCCAACTGCGTTACATAGGTGTTCCAAATACTCGTCGAACGATGTGTCCCAATCCATCACTTCCTCAGGCAAAGGATGAACAAGGCTCTATTATAATGACATGAATTTTATGACACAGTAGTACTAGTACGCGAAGCGTGCTAAGGTCTAGGATAGCGATGGGACAGAACAAGCCAGAAAGTTAGACGATAGTGGTTGATGGTAGGACAAATATAGGACACAGTATTGAGACGTCACAACGAAACGGAATGTGGTGAGTGTGAATGCCGACAAACTCAAAACGGCGATCTCCAAGCTCACGGGCAGCACTGCCGCCGCGAAGCTGCGGCAAGTGATGCCGGAGATCGATGAAAAGATTGAGCAAGGGGTGAGGCACGAGGAAATCGTCGCCGCACTTCACGAGGGGGGAATCGAGGTCAATCTCGAAATCTTCCGCAAGAATCTCTACCGCTACCGCGCCAAATTGCGGACAGCGGCAGGGAAACCCGTGTAGGGGAAACCGGCCAAGAGGGCAGACGGCAATCTGCCGGCGGTAACGCCAGCGAGGGGAGCAGCCAAGGTGGACCCGGAGCCCGAGACAACGGACCCGGAACTGCCTGTGACCGGAACGCAGACTTTCGAGGAAGTTCTCGACGCGAAAATATGCGAACAAGCCGGCCACGATTACAGCTTAAAGCGCAAACCTATCTTCGGCAAAAGGAGTGACAAACAATGAAAGTAGCTGTCGTCAATTTTTCGGGCAACACGGGTAAGTCCACCATTTCTAAGCACTTGCTGTTGCCCCGCATCAAGGACGCGGAACTGATTACCGTCGAGCCGATCAACGCCGACGAAGGCGACGGCGAAAAAGTGCGCGGCAAACAATTCGGCGCACTGATGGAACAGTTGATGCTCATCGATGCGGCCGTGGTCGACGTGGGTTCATCCAACGTCGAGGACTTCATGAAGCTCATGATGCAATATCGCGGCTCGCACGAGGATATCGATTTTTTCGTTGTGCCGGCGGTGAAGGACTCCAAGCAGATCAAAGACACGAATCGCTACGATTCAGGCGCTTGGAGCGATGAAGGTGCCCCCGAAGAAAATCCGCGTGGTGGTTCAACCGTCTTGAAACCGATGAAACGGTCGAGGACACGTTTCTATATCCGCTCGTGGCGTTCCACGAGGACACCAAGGCGTTCACGCTGCGCCGGCAGGCGCTCATTCATTATTCGGAGCTGTATCAACGCTTGCGCGCGCTCGGCACGACCGATTACAAGGCCGCCGCGCTGAAAGATGCGAAGTCGCCCGACGAGAAAGCCCGTTTCGCGTCGACGATTTCCGCAAAGCGCCTCGCCTCGTCGGCACATGGAAATCTCGATGAAGTGTTCGCCGTGATCACGGCGGCCAAGTAACCGGAGCGTCGGCATGGCAAGCCCAAACACACACCGCGAAGCCTTGATGGCCGAGAAATTGCGCAAGACCGTAGACGAGTCCACGGCGGCCGTGAACGAATCAAGCGTCGCCCTGTCCCGCTCCATTGACCGGCAAACGAAAGACGCCGTGAAAAGCGTGCAGGAGGCCCCAGAGAGGCGAGCAGGGCAAAGGGGGGTGCCGGCGGTGGCGTCTGATGGCCTCTTTTGGTGGTCGTTCTAGCGCTTCTCGTGGGCGGGGCGGTCGGAAGGTCGCCGGTGCTGGTTTTCCGGCACGCTGGCTGATCAAGAGGGCGGCTCACACGGCCGCCCTTTTTTTCTTATCGCTTCAAGTTTATCCATGTTATCCATGTGCCAACGGTCGAACTTCACATCAGGGGGAAATGGACATGCGCACATCATCATCTAGATCGCCTTCCTGTTGCATGCGTGTGATCAGGCCGAGTGCACAAAACAGTGTGATCAATACATGCACGATGCCCAGCGCAATCACCGATATGATGGTTCCGGTCGCGCCCAATAGATATTGACCGAGGATTGGAGTGGTGCCCGCAAAGATCATTCCACAGATTTGATATGAAATGGAAATTCCGGTGTATCGAACTTGTACAGGAAACGATTTCGCAAGAATACCTGCCATGGCTGCGTAATAGAGAGAATGTGGAATGGATGCGAGCGCCATACCGAACATCGCGAGTTTTGACGATCCCGTCGCAATCAACATGAACATCACTGGCAGCGCAAAAATTTCTGGAACTAGCATGTACAAAACCGCTTTTCTGACATCAATTTTTGTCGCGAGCAGAGCGCCAAATGGCTGAACGAGCAACTGAACTACGATCGCGAATGTAATAACACCAAGAAATTGCGTGCGGTCGAACCCGATGTTCATAACGGCCCACGACAAAGCAAATGTCGTTTTGAAGTAAGTGGCAGATAAGGAGATCACGCAGGCACCAACGCCCATTGCAACCAGCCCTTTGTGATTACGGAACACTTCTGCAATGGGCAGTTTGACGACCTTGTGCTGTTCCTTTAGAGCTTGCATGACAGGTGACTCTTCGACACGCATTCGAATAAACATGCCGACCGCGACCAAGGCAGCGGAAAACAAGAAAGGCACCCGCCATCCCCAGGTCATGAACTGCTGATCGGGTAGCATCGAGATCAATAAAAACGAGACGGTCGCGAGTAAATTGCCCGCCGGTGAGCCCTGTTGCGCAAAGGCCGAGTAAAGAATTTTTTTACCTTTCGGTGCATGTTCGGACGAGAGTACGACCGCGCCACCCCATTCGCCCCCCATAGCAATGCCCTGAAGCAGGCGCAGCAATATCAGCAAAACCGGAGCAAGCGCACCGATTTGTTGATATGAGGGCAGCAAGCCTATACCGGTCGTGCAGCAGCCCATCAGCATCAACGTGATGATCAATGTCTTCTTGCGGCCGACTCTGTCGCCGAGATGGCCAAATATGATCCCTCCGATCGGCCTTGCCAGAAATCCCACCCAAAAAGTTGCGAATGCTGCGAGTGTCCCAGCAAGCGCAGAGGTTGTGGGAAAGAAAATTTTGCCAAGGACCAGTGCGGCGGCGGTGCTATACGCGTAAAAATCGTACCATTCGATGGCGGTACCGACGAAGGATGCTATTCCTGCTTTGCGTGCTCTTCGGTGTTTAAGGTCGAGGGAGGTCTGATTCATCGTACGTCTCCGGGTAGATAATTTTTTTGCTTCTCTCAGGGCGCCATGACGCTGTCCATGTCGAACAAAATGTTCATATAAAAAACATCAATTCTTAAAGCGAACGAGTGCCGCGGCTTCAATGATCCACATTCAGTCAGGTAATCTGGGGGCGGTTTCAATGGTGAAGTGCAACAGGAGGTTTAGTGTTTAGAGCTTGGAGATTAGCTTGCTGAAGCAAGGGTTGCAGCGAAGACCTCGAATGGCGAATGGAACGCGTGAGTGGCGCGCGGGCGGCTGTTCAGGCTGTCGGCGGTCGCGTCGAGTTCGTCCTGACTGTATGTAGACCGATAGGTCCGTGCCTTTAGGCAAATACTGGCGCAGCAACCCGTTGGTGTTTTTGCAAGTACCGCGTTGCCAGGGACTGTGTGGGTCTCGCAGAAGTACACGTCCACGCCGGTGGCGGCGGTGAGTTCCTTGATGGCGCGACAATCGAATTGAGTTCGGCTGAGAAGCCCGCTAGCGCTGACGCAGCGGTGGCGTTCTCCATCTTGGCAAGCAGCACCAGGCGGCTGGTGCGCTCGACCAGAACGCCGACAGAGGATTGATTGTTCGCACCCTTGATGAAGTCGCCTTCCCAGTGACCTGGCAGCAGTCGGTCTTCAATTTCGGGCGGTCGCACGTGGATACTGGCCATGCCGGGAATCTGTCCGCGCCGATCTGTGCTTCGCGTGCTGTGGCCGTGGCGCAGACAGGCAATGAGTTGGCGGCGCAGTTCACCGCGCGGCTGAGCAAGATGGTTTCATGCGAGACGTGCTGGGTCGAGTCAGTTGGATACATACGCTTCAATGTGCCCGATATCTGCTGGGGCGACCATTTCCACTCAAGCAGGGTGAGAACGATGCGCCAGCAGACGCTTTGCGGGCAAAGCTTGGCGGGATGGCGTGACGCACTGCGGCGTGTGCTGCAAAGCGCTACAGCGGGCACCGATGCATAGCCAATAGGAGAGCTGTTTCGCATTAACTCGCAGCTGATAGTTCCCGGTGAGCGCCCAAGTATGCGAGCCATGGCTCGCATACTTGAATTGAACCCTGCAGATGCAAGCTTGCAATGGTCAGGCGTTCTTCAGGCTGCAGTTGCTGGTAAGAAAGTTTTTCGGACATTGTGGCACCTTATCATATGAGACAGGTGTTGCAGTTCACATTTGAGGCCGCCGGGGATAACCCTAGAAATTCGGGAGCTTTTCTTGTTATTTTTTTGGGTTCATTAGGTGAATACCCGTGGACTATTGCTACTTATCTATCGACTTGATGATAATAATCTCATGGATGTGAAAGCGGCGGTACGTGTTTTTGACGTAATTAATCTTTCGCGGAGGTTCGGCAACCGATGATTTACAGCGAAATTGCGCGCCGCACTGAAATTCTTCTGTCGAGTTGTCACGCACTTTTACAAACAATGGTGGCGAAGGGTTACCACTATGCTCCTGGCGTAAAGGCTGGGTATTACCCAACGCAGCGATTGCTGCATGTCGCCCGAGGAATTATCTGTTGACGCTGGTTTTTCAGCCGTTGCTCAGCGCATTGCGCGATGCAACAGGCGAAACCACAGCGCTCACGACGCTCGCAGGAAATCGTGTCGTCTATCTGGATATCGTGGAGTCACGACAAAAGATTCGTTATAGCGATGAGCCTGGCGGCTTCATGTATGTCCATGCGAGTGCAGCCGGCAAGGCTTTGTTTGACGCCTTGTCACATAGTGCTCGACGCAAGCTGATCGATAGCTGCGAACCGTTTATCCCATCCACCGATGGTTCCGTCATTGACAGAAAGGCATTGGAACTCGAAGTGGAACAAGGCGTGAAGAAAGGGTGGCATCGCTCCACTGGCGAAAATGTAGAAGATGTTGCGGGTCTCGCGTGAGGTTTCTTCATACATGGGGAGACGTTTGCACTCGTGATTGGCGCGCCAAAAGCGAGACTGCTGAAAAATGAAGAGCGTGCGATCGAGGCCCTGCTCGAGATCCATGGGCAAATACCGCAAGGTTTAATTGCGTAAATTTGCCGGCGGCCTCGCTAAGGTGTCTCGGTGTAAGTTAGAAAGGTCCGTTGTCATGCGCTGTAAAAATAAGCCGGAGGGTGCGAATTGGGGTCTCTTTGGAGAGGACGATCAATTGGGCCGCCCGAATGTCATTCGCGCGGAGCAGGTTATTCTTAGTGCACGCGAGATTGTCGCGGGATTGAGCTTTTGCCTTTCGTTGCCTCTCAATTTTCCAGGAGGTAACACACACTCAACGTGCGACGCCATCCACCTGTTCTCCGTCCCACGTTCAAGGATGGGGGCGAATTCAACCGGTCGTTGCAACATCTCGAAATTTGTAGATGTTAAATGGGGCGACCGCGGAGCTGGAGCTCGCAACAAACTGGGAGAGGCCAATGATGCCATCGCCGGGCAGGCCAGGTGTCAGTCAGTTTGAGACGAAGCAACGCTGCGGCGTGTCACAACCGTTGGGTCCGTGATGGTTTCGTGAAGCCGGCGGCATGCCGCCGATTGATTTGGTGCCTCGCTCGGGTCGATACCTATCATTCTCAGAACGTGAGGAGATTGTGCTGCTGTGGGCTCAAGATTACGGGATTCGAGAGATCGCACGAAGACTAGGTCGGTCGCCGTCAACTATCAACTATCTCGCAACTATCTCGCGCGAATTGCGCCGGAACGCGGCTACACGTGGTGGTACGCTAATCTATCGGGCAACAGTCGCGCAGTGGAAAGCAGAGCGAGCGGCCAAACGGCCGAAGGCCGTCAAGTTCGCAGGGAGCGAACGGTTACGAACATATGTGCAGAGCCGACTGGCCGGAGCGGTCGCTGATTTGCGCGGCAGGCCGATTCCGGGTCCCAATGCGCCATGGAAGGGTCGACGGCATGGCCGTCGAGCGGACCGACGCTGGGGCACTTGCTGGAGTCCAGAACAAATCAGTCGCCGATTGCGGGTTGACTTTCCTGATGATGAGTCTATGCGGATCTCACACGAAGCCATATCTATCAGGCGCTTTACATACAAGGCACAAGGCCGCGGCGCGTTGCGGCGTGAACTGTCTGCATGTCTGCGCACGGGCCGGGCACTGCGCGTGCCGCGCTAGAACGAGACAACGGGGCAAAAGTTTTATCACCCCCGAGGTCATGATCAGTGAGCGCCCGGCCGAAGCTGCAGATCGCGCCGTGCCGGATCACTGGGAAGGCGACCTGATCATCGGCCTGAACAGCTCTGCGATTGGTACCTTGGTTGAACAAACTACCCGCTTCACCATGCTTCTACATCTTCCACCCATGCCAAGCCACGGCTCCGGTGCACGACTGAAGAATGGGCCGGCGTTAGCTGGTCACGGGGCCGAGGCTGTGCGCAATGTTATCACCGCGAAGATGGCCATGCTGCCTGATTATTTATGCAAATCGCTGACCTGGGATCAGGGAGCCAAAATGGCGTAGCACGCGCAGCTAAAGATCGACACAGGTTTATCGATTTATTTCTGTGATCCACGAAGTCCGTGGCAGCGCGGGACTGACGAAAACACTAACGAGCTGCTCCGACAGTATTTCCCTAACAGGCTGTTGGAAACGCCCCGTCATGACGACCGAAGCAGTGTTCAAGAGGTTTGCACATGCAATTTGCTGCTGAATTGCGGGTACGCCGAGTGGTTTTGGCAGGCAGTGCGCAGGCACGCCGACCCGGCGCCGTACGGTGCTCGCACCATGGCGGCTCATTGCAACGCTCCTTGTGGTACCACGCTTGGCATTCGGGCAATGCGGGTCAGATTGCGAGCGCGGCAATCGTTCACGAAGTCGCGCGTGTCGTAAGCCTTGTAAGCGCCTACGGT
>LGTG01000642.1 GCA_001190015.1 Candidatus Burkholderia crenata | reverse complement strand
GCCTTGTATGTAAAGCGCCTGATAGATGGCTTTGTGTGAGATCCGCATAGACTCATCATCAGGAAAGTCAACCCGCAATCGGCGACTGATTTGTTCTGGACTCCAGCAAGTGCCCCAGCGCCGGTCTGCTCGACGGCCATGCCGTCGACCCTTCCATGGCGCGTTGGGACCCGGAATCGGTCTGCCGTGCAAATCAGCGATCGCTCCGGCCAATCGGCTCGCACATATGTTCTTAGCCGTTTGCTCCCTGCGAGCTTGACGGCCTTCGGCCGTTTGGCCGCTCGCTCTGCTTTCCACTGCGCGACTGTTGCCCGATAGATTAGCGTACCACCACGTGTAGCCGCGTTCCGGCGCAGTTCGCGCGAGATAGTCGACGGCGACCGACCTAGCCTTCGTGCGATCTCTCGAATCCCTTAATCTTGAGCCCACAGCAGCGCAATCTCCTCACGTTTTGAGAATGATAGGTATCGGCCCGAGCGAGGCACCAACTCAATCGGCGGCATGCCGCCGGCTTCGCGAAACCATCGCGGACCCAATGATTGGGACACGCCGCAGCGTCACTTTCCATTCCCTCGGCAATAAATTTCCAGAACGCTTGCTTCGTCTCAAACTGATTGACACCTGGCGTGCCCGGCGATGGCCTCCCGGTTTGTTGCGAGCTCCAGCTCCGCGGTCGCCCCATTTAACATCTCCAAATTTCGAGATGTTGCAACGACCGGTTGAATTTGCCCTCTCTGCATTGGAAACCGCTCTGAACACTGCTTCGACTTCGCCGAGCTTGACCCGAACCCCACGAAGTTTAATTTGATTATCAACTCTTCCACAAAATTCCAACTGACCATCTAGCAGCCATCTGCCCATATCGCCAGTGCGATAAACTCTTGCACAATCGATTTGCACGAACGGGTCTGAAACAAATTTCGTTTCCGTGAGCAATTGCAAATTCAAATAACCTGGCGAGAGCAGTTCGCCACCCATCAAGATGTGTCCGACAACTCTGATGGGACAAAGACCATCAGCATCATCCACGACATAGAGTCGGTAATTCGGAAGTGGCCTTCCAACCGGGAGAGTGCCCCGATTTAGCGCATCTGGCTCGAATGATCCGATCGTCCCCCCCGATGGTCGCTCGGTAGCGCCGTATCCAATGAAGACCTCTGTCGCTGGATTCAGCTCTCGTAACTTGGCGCAAACATCGTAGCTAACCGCTTCGGCCCCCGAGAATATCTGCTTCAATGGAAACGCTCGATTGGACTCTTCTTCTTATGCTGCAGCAATTCCTGACAGCATTGGGGGACGAATACAGGCAGAAGTCAATTGGTTATCGTAGAAATAATCTGCCATTATCCTTGCGTCATTCAATATCTCCGGCGGAAGCACATGGAGTGTACCGCCCTGCCAAAGAACGTAGAACGTTTCCCATACTGAGACGTCAAATCCGGAAGATGAGGCCAAAACGCCGGAGAAATTCTTTACCGGATTTGTGTTCATCACTTGCATACACCCAAGCATGTGATTGGTTAAGGCAGCATGCGTGATTGGAACTCCCTTCGGCCGACCAGTGGAGCCCGACGTGTAGATGATGTACGCTTCATCTCCCTCATTTATCGGTCTGGGCGAAGTTCGTGGAGCAGCATAAGCACTTAACAGTTCATCTATGGTGATAGCCAAAGCTTGCCCGATCCCAATCGTTCGCCGTTTCGAACACTTCACGACATCTGCTATACATAAACGAGGTGTGCAGTCGTCCACCACGTGACGGACCCGCTCTTCAGGTGCGTCCCAACTCATCGGCACATATGTACAGCCGCTGCGCAACACAGCGAGCATAACCACGGGGGTCAGCGATGGACGCAAAATCACCACGACACGGTGCGGAATCGAGCCGGCCGCACCGAGTATGACTTCACCAATGGCGTCCGCAATTTTCTTTGACAGCTATAAGTAAGGCTCGACCCATTAAAAGCGACCGCGCATCCGTTCCTAGCAAGCTGTTGAAATTGGGTCCCGTGTAAGCGGGGTTTGAGGGACAAGCGTTATGGATATCGTGTTCATAATCTTTGGCGATGGATGCGATGCGCGGATTGGATGAGATGCAAGAACCTCTGTTTACTACGGTCAAGCTGGAGGATTTCGTCCTGGCGGATCACCCGCTGAGACACCAATTCGACTGCTGGTCAACGAAGCGTTGAAACGGCTCAACGGGCTGTTTGGCATCATCTATGCCGACA
>LGTG01000641.1 GCA_001190015.1 Candidatus Burkholderia crenata | reverse complement strand
CGTCTGAGCCGTCCTTCGCACGGAAGCTCTTGTGACTCGCCCATGCCTGAATCAGCGTACCGTCCACCGAGAAATGCTCTCTGGACAGCAAGCCCCGTTTGTCGGCCAGACTCATGACTTCGGTGAAGAACGCTTCCACGACTTCGTGCTCGAGCAACCGGTCGCGGTTCTTCGAGAACACCGAGTGGTCCCACACGGCATCCTCGATCGCCAGTCCAACGAACCAGCGAAACAGCAGTTTGTAGCGCATCTGCTCCATCAGCATGCGCTCGCTGCGCACCGAGTAGAACACCTGCAGGAGCAGCGCACGCAGCAGCTTCTCGGGTGCAATCGAGGCGCGCGGCCGGTGTCGGCATAGACAACGCCAAACAGCCCGTTGAACCGTTTCAACGCTTTGTTGACCAGCAGTCGAATTGGTCTCAGCGGGTGATCCGCCAGGACGAAATCCTCCAGCTTGACCGTAGTAAACAGAGGTTCTTGCATCTCATCCAATCCGCGCATCGCATCCATCGCCAAAGATTATGAACACGATATCCATAACGCTTGTCCCTCAAATCCTTGCAATTATCCATATTTTTCTACGATTCTCTGTTAATAAGGAATCCTTTATATTAACGTTGTTGCAAGATTAGTTGATGAGGGACGGCGATGACGAACAGAGGCGGTCGAAAGCGTGCATCGGAAGAAGCCTGTGATGCTAATGCGTGGCTGAACGAGAAAACGGGACAAAGCCGGTTTCGCAATGAGCGTCTTGGCAAAAGATTCCGCCTGGTTTTCGAACGCCTGTGGTCGTGTATCGAGCAGAGCATTCCGATGGCCTTTCAGGATTGGTGCAACACGAAAGCGGCCCGAGCTGATCGGTTCGACACGTAAAGTCCAGAGTCGTTAGGACAAGAAGCGGCAAAACCCGAAGCATACGGTTTGCGGGATCCTGATGCATTCGAGTCTGGCCGTTACCATCCAAGGCATTCCATTGGGTCTGGCTGCAATCAAATTCTGGAGCTGGAAGAAGTTCAAGGGATGCGATGCACTCAAGCGAAAGATCAATCCGACCCGAGTCCCAATCGAGGAGAAGGAAAGCTACCGATGGCTGGAGAATCTGCGGTAATCGACGGCGCTGTTCGGCGAGCTCAACCGCTGTGTTCATGTTGGAGATCGCGAGAGCGACATTTATGAACTCTTATGCCTCGCACACGAGCTACAAACGAACTTTCTCGTTCGAACCTGCGTTGATCGGCTCGCGGGAGATGGAAACCACACGATCGCACATGAGATGGATGAAGCATGTCTCAAAGGTGTGCATCAGATCGCTGTCCGTGACCAGAACGGCAAGGTTGAGCGGGCTGTGCTGGAACTTCCGCCGCATAACGATATTGCCGCCAATCGGCAAGCAACGCCGTTACCCGGCTCTGTCCCTGACGATAATTCATGCAGTTGAACAGGGGTTACCCAAGGCCAGAAAACGTATTGAATGGAAGTTGATCACCAATTTACCCGTTACTTCCCGCAGACAGGCTATTGAGAAACTTGACTGGTACGCACTGCGATGGAAAATCGAGGTGTTCCACAAGATTCTCAAGTCGGGCTGTAAGGCAGAAGAATCGAAGCTGTGAACCGCGGACCGGCTGGCCAATCTCATTGCAGTATTCTGCATCGTAAGCTGGCGTATCTTCTGGATAACGACGGTGAACCGGGCTGCACCGCAGCTGCCCGCCGAAATCGCGATGACACCAACTGAAATACAGCTGCTTGATCAGTGGGTTAAAGATACCGCGAAGACTTCAACCGCCGAACCCCTTACACGTTATACCGTCAAACTTGCCCAACTGGGTGGCTATCTGGCCCGAGCCAATGATACTCCTCCGGGCAATATCGTTGTCTGGCGAGGATTGGTAAGGCTTACAGATATCCTGCTCGGTTTCGAACTCGCCGAAAAATATGGGTAATTGTAAGCCTCAAACCCCGCTTACACGAAACCGAAACAGCAAAATGGATATTGCTGAAGCCGTTTGGAGATGTAGGCAGCGATGTGCCAGCGTAGTGAAGCAATCGAATCAGGTACGTGGCGTTGCGTGCGTTGGGGAGCCGCGTGGCGCGTACTTCGCGGGTAAGGCAGATGGCTTGCGGATTTCGGCGTTTTTCTTACTGCCTCCTTGAATGAGGCGTTGTGCAACCAGAAACCCATAAGCGGCAATGCACAGCGTTGCATGGTGATGAAAGCCACGCCATCCTCGTCCCTCAAAGTGCCCAAGGCCGAACTCCTGTTTGAAATCCTGGTAATCGCGCTCAATGCGCCAGCGCATTTTGACAACGTGAACGAGACGTTCGACAGGTGCGTCTTCGAACACCGTTGAGAGCCAATATTTGGTCGGCTCAGGCTCGCCGGCAGGCCACTCAATCAGCAGCCATTCTTCATCGCGCGGAGTATCACGCCAGTAATCACGGTGCGAGCTCCGCACTCGTACAGCCGCGAATCGCGAGCTGAATGCAGCACGTGTGCCTTCGCGCCACGAAACCGTGCGATAGCAGGACGGCTCGAGCGCCAGCGCCAAGCTCTTAACTGTAACAGGATCATGTCCTGGTACGCGGCGCTGCA
>LGTG01000640.1 GCA_001190015.1 Candidatus Burkholderia crenata | reverse complement strand
AACACTGCCGGTCGTCATGACGGGGCACTTTTCAACAGCCTGTTAGGGAAATACTGTCGGAGCAGCCCGTTAGTGTTTTCGTCAGTCCCGCGCTGCCACGGACTTCGTGGATCACAGAAATAAATCGACAAACCTGTATCGATCTTTAGCTGCGCGTGCTGCGCCATTTCGGCTTCCTGATCCCAAGTCAGCGATTTGCATAAGTAATCAGGCAGCATGGCCATCTTCGCGGTGATAGCATTGTGCACAGCCTCGGCTCCGTGACCAGCTAACGCCGGCCTGTTCTTCAGTCGTGCACCAGAGCCGTGGCCTGGCATGGGTGGAAGATGTAGAAGCATGGTGAAGCGGGTTGTTCGTTCAACCAAGGTACTAATCGCAGAGCTGTTCAGGCCGATTATCAGGTCGCCTTCCCAGTGACCCGGCACGGCGCGATCTGCAGCTTCGGTCGGGTGCTCACTGATCATGACCTCGGGTGTGATAAAACTTTTGCCCCGTTGTTTCGTTCTAGTGCGCGGCACGCGCAGTGCCTGGCCCGTGCGCAGACATGCGGACAATTCACGTCGCAACGCGCCGCGGCCTTGTATGTAAAGTGCCTGATAGATGGCTTCGTGTGAGATCCGCATAGACTCATCATCAGGAAAATCAACCCGCAATCGGCGATTGTTTTGTTCTGGACTCCAGCAAGTGCCCCAGCGCCGGTCCGCTCGACGGCCATGCCGTCGACCTTTCCATGGCGCGTTGGGACCCGGAATCGGCCTGCCGTGCAAATCAGCGACCGCTCCGGCCAATCGGCTCTGCACATATGTTCGTAGCCGTTCGCTTCCTGCGAGCTTGACGGCCTTCGGTCGTTTGGCCGCTCGTTCTGCTTTTCACTGCGCGACTGTTGCCCGATAGATTAGCGTACCACCACGTGTAGCCGCGTTCCGGCGCAATTCGCGCGAGATAGTCGACGGCGACCGACCTAGCCTTCGTGCGATCTCTCGAATCCCGTAATCTTGAGCCTACAGCAGCGCAATCTCCTCACGTTTTGAGAATGATAGGTATCGGCCCGAGCGAGGCACCCACTCAATCGGCGGCATGCCGCCGGCTTCGCGAAACCATCGCGGACCCAATGATTGTGACACGCCGCAGGCCAGCGCTGCAGCGTCACTTGCCATTCCCTCAGCAATAAATTTCCAGAACGCTTGCTTTGTCTCAAACTGATTCACACCTGGCCTGCCCGGCGATGGAATCATTGGCCTCCCGGTCTGTTGCGAGCTCCAGCTCCGCGGTCGCCTCATTTAACACCTCCAAATTTCGAGATGTTGCAACGACCGGTTGAATTCGCCCCCGGCGAGTTGATACGAAAAAGCGCTAAGGTCGCATTTGCTTCGGCAAGCAGCGGCCCTGCCAACAAGGCGGACAAATGCACGATGCGCACTCGTGAGCATGCCGGCAAGTGGAGAATCTCCATCCGTCTTGTCCTATAACACGCGCTCACACCAGCGCTAAGTAACCGCACAAGTTGCGCAACCGCTTGCACGTGGTGTTCAGACATATATTTTGGCAGATGTAGTTGTGACGCGATTAAATATATTGTTATTTTACCATTCAAACGTAAGCTTGATAATGCGACTTATCAGGCTTGAGCGTTAACTTATTGCCGGTCGTTTGATCGCGCTTAGCGCTTTCTCTGATCGGTTTGTCATACCGAATCAGCAGAAAGGCATTAATTAAGTTCGCCGGTATCCGCGTTCGCCGACGAATGGATGGGGGGAGATCGGTAGTTGCATTTTCCGTATCCGATTCAAGTTCTCGAATTCGGCATCTGTTCCTTGCTTTTGTAGTCGCATTGGCGCGAACGTGATTCATGCGCGATATCGCCCTGCAAGGAAGTGATCAGCTGATCATAGCCACGCTTTTGAGCACCGCTATAGCGATCATTACAGGGGCTAGTCGTGACGCGAAAAGCTCCAACAAGCCCTTGCAGTCGAAGGTTGTCACGCAACAACAACTCGTGGCTGTAGCAAACGACGCAGTCTTGCAATGTGCGCGCGGACATCCTGTGTGGTGAGTGGCCTTTGCGAAGCGTCCACAAGGACTTCGACGGGGGGTGATTTTTTAACCGCCACGCTTGTCGGATAGGGGTATGCTGGGACACGGTGAGCGGCCACAAACGTTTCAAGGTTTAGGTTATCCGCAAGTCGAATTTTTCCGCTAGCCAGCGCTTCGGCAAATGACTGCTTCCAGCCGGCTGCTCGGCGGCCGATCCCCTCCTCCACGTCGACGATCATCATCGACTCTCCGTCAACATCGATCTTATATTGCCGCCGGCCTTCGGCATCGACGAAGGTCTGACCAGCGTACTTGTGCGCCAGACGAGCAGCATTCGCTAGGTGCTCGGCCAGTTGACGCGCCGCGGCTTGTTTATTCTGACCGCGGCGCATGGGCAGCGAAAAGTCGATGGGATTGCGTAGCAGGGCGCGTAAATAGTTGATAGGGGCCTTGGCGAGCTTCAAATGGTTCCAGGTTGCCTCGACGACGTCGGAGAGTCGCTTGCCCTGTTCCCGCGCTTCGCGCATCAGCTTGAAAATCAAGAAATCGAAAAGTCCCAGGGCGCGCAGGCGTTGAAGGTCCGCTGGCACTTGCCCCGGTTGTCTCTTTTGAGAAGAAGGAGGGTCAAGATCTTTATGTATACCACCGTCTGCCACGGTGGCAGACGGTGGCGTAAATGAAGCGGTGGGTGCGGCGCTCGGCGGCGTCGTACCATTGGCGTTAGGGATTGCGATCTTGGACGTAGCGGGGTCAACGAGACCGAGGAGGACTGCGGCACGCTCCGTGAGGTGAAGGTAGGAACGGCCAAAAAGACCGGCGTCAACGTAGCGGGATTGGGGGCGACGTTCAATCATGCCCGCGGCTTCAAGATCTTCTAGGCTGCGATAAAGGGTTCGCATGGAAAGCATCGCGCGTCCAGTGAGTAGTTCGCGCCGGGCATAGATGGCAGCGTAGGGCTTGGAGGCATCAACGGTGCGGGCGAGTGCGGCGAGCATTGCTCGGGCGCGCTGGGGGAGCTGTTCAGTGCGACTGGCCCGGAAGGCTGCGCGGAAAATGATCCACGGTAGATTTACGGATTCGGCGCGATAAGCGGAAAGGGCGTCGCAATCGTCGGGATACAAACCACCCTCGCCAGCAACGAAGTGTTGCGCGATAGACATGTCAAAGAGAACCATTCAAAAAGGGTAGTTTTGCCTTGACTGTCTTTCTAGTTGCGCTACACTCCGAACTTGTGAAAGCTCTTTCCGATAAGTAGTCGGGGAGTGTTTTGCAGGGGGACAATCAAGCCCTTGTATTCAAAAGCCTTCGGCGCCAACCGAAGGCTTTTGTTTTTTCAGCTTCAATTCATCGTGAGACCTCGCGCACGGATGTTAGTAAGTAGTTGATTTTTAATAAAATTCCAGTGGAATAAAAATTCTCGCGGATTTAATTTTAACGTAAGCTTTTGATTTAATTGTGAATTTATTTTAAATATTATTTTTCGCCAATTAGCTCGGTTTTGATAAATTCCGCAATTTTTCCGCTCCAGTCAGTTGCCAACGCCTGGCCATCTTTCCCGCTGAATCTCAACCCTATGACAGTGTTTCTCACGGACATTTCACACACTTTGCGCTTGCCGCGGCTAAACGTCTGAACCGTGGGTAAGCTAGCAACTTTTGGCTTTGGTGAGGCAAGCGCGATAGCTTTTTCCTGGGTAAGCGTGGAATCTGCTACAAGCCGTCCAATGGCCTCAACTACTTGATTGCCTTGCCCTTGCTCGGAAAGCATTGCTAGTTTTTGTGCTGCATGTCCTCCCAGCTTATGGGGACTTTTTGCTATCAAATCCTTTGCTTTTTGTGGCAGATTCGCGAACGAAAAAATTCGAGCAACATGTCCTTGAGTTAGTCCAGACAATCGGATGATGTCTGATTGAGAGAATCCAGAAAGCTTTCTCATTCGCTCGAATTGTCGATATTTCTCAAAATCGGGCAGGGATGGAGCCAGAAGATTTGAGAAGGCTGCCCCCATCTCTGCTTCATCCTGTGTGCCAAAAAACTGGACCGCTTTGATCCGCTCCCGCTCGAGTTCGCGATAAATGTGTACTCGGTTGTGACCAGAGATGATTTCGTTTTTACCATCGGCAACC
>LGTG01000639.1 GCA_001190015.1 Candidatus Burkholderia crenata | reverse complement strand
TTCGACAGGTGCGTCTTCGAACACCGTTGAGAGCCAATATTTGGTCGGCTCAGGCTCGCCGGCAGGCCACTCAATCAGCAGCCATTCTTCATCGCGCGGAGTATCACGCCAGTAATCACGGTGCGAGCTCCGCACTCGTACAGCCGCGAATCGCGAGCTGAATGCAGCACGTGTGCCTTCGCGCCACGAAACCGTGCGATAGCAGGACGGCTCGAGCGCCAGCGCCAAGCTCTTAACTGTAACAGGATCATGTCCTGGTACGCGGCGCTGCAAGCTTCGCGGCCGGCCAGCCTTACCCTTCGCGGCCTCGACAGGCAGCGGTGCGTGGCCTGGTGGCCACACGCGAGTACTCGACTTAATACCCACCGCATATCGCAAGCCGCATTTGCCAACGGCATCGCGAAACGCAGTGTCGTTTCCGTAACCCGCATCGGCCAGCACCATCCCGTCCGGAGCACCGCTTTGCTGTGCCTCACGCAACTGCGCGATTGCGATCTGCGGCTTGGTCGCAAACTCAATCTCGTCAGGCACACCGGCCTGCTGCCGTTTTGCCGGATCATTGGCCCAGTCCTGAGGCAGATAAAGCCGATACGCTACGGGCAGGCTCGCCTCTTTGGTGGCCACCGACAGACTCACGGCGACTTGGCAATTATCTTGTTTGCCCAATTGCCCGCAGTATTGCCGCGCTACACCAACCGAATGTTTGCCTTTCTTCGGGAAACCCGTGTCGTCAATAATCCAGTACAAGCCTTCGGCAGGATCCATGTATGGTAGCGCCCAGCGACGCACCTGCTCAAGCAACGCAGCATCGGACCATTCCGACTTTGACACAAAGTGATGCAGCGATTGGTGCCGCGCGCTTACGCGATCCGGCTCCAGGTGCGCGGCCAACGGCTCGATACTCTTGCGCCTGAGCGGCAGCATCAGCCCCGTGCAATAGCCACTCAGCCCGGCGCGACGATCGCTATGCCCAACTGCGTTACATAGGTGTTCCAAATACTCGTCGAACGATGTGTCCCAATCCATCACTTCCTCACGCAAAGGATGAACAAGGCTCTATAATGACATGAATTTTATGACACAGTAGTACTAGGGGAATCCTGACTTGAGCACGGCATCTTGGGTCGACCATTACCCCATGTTACGGGTACTCAAACAATTGCGGCATTGCCACCTCAAAAATGGCCCCCTGTATTTTCCCCATGCCAGCCGTGCGCGCCCTGCCTTGCATTGCAACAGCGCTTGCCTGAGCGTGCGAGTCTGAACCAACGGCATGGCCGGGAGATGACATTATATTGTGATCGCGCGACTGATTTCATATCTCTACAGGCAAGCCACACGCGACTCCAAAACCCGCAGCCGATTCACTCAAACACCAGGACCGCCGTCGATGAGAAACTCGTTACTTCGCCCCGTCGCTCTGTCGCTGCTAATTGGTCTTGCTTCGAGCGGACCCGCGTTCGCCGCGGGACAGATCACCTTCGTGTCACAAGGCGGCAGTTATCAGGAAACCCAGACCAAGGCCATTCTCGATCCCGCCGCAAAGTTGCTCGCGATCACGGTCAACCAGGACAGCATTCCCGACGCATGGCCGGTGATCAAGGCGCAAGGCGCGACCGGCAAACCGATCTGGGACGTAGTGGATACCCCAACGTCGAACTGTTTGCGCGGCGGCCGTGAAGGCTTGCTCGAGAAGCTCGATTTTTCGAAATTGCCGAACGCAGCCGCCATACCGGAGCAGTACCGCACACCGTATTCGGTTGCCTACGAGTTCTATTCCACGGTAATTGGTTACAACAAGAAGACGCTCAAGAAAGTGCCGCAAAGCTGGGCGGATTTCTGGAATGTGAAGGTGTTCCCCGGTACGCGGGCGCTTCGCAACGATCCGCAGACGGTGCTGGAAGCCGCGCTGCTCGCCGACGACCACGCCATGACGCAGTTCGTCACGCGCTTGGTCGGCGGTACATGGCATCCTTCGGGAACATGCAGGATGGGCGCCGCCGATGATCCGGCAGCCGTCACGGACGCGTCGGGTGCCGTCTATGGCGTGCAGAATCTGCGCGTCTACGATGCGTCGCTGATGCCTTCCATTCCGTGCGCAAACACTAACGTACCGACCATCACGATCGCTGAGCGGATTGCCGACATGATCCGCTCGGAAGCACGTCAGGCGCCGTAACCCACGATGCCCTTGACCTCGAGAAACGCCTCGAGACCCCATTCGCCGTACTCGCGGCCGTTGCCCGATTGTTTGTAGCCGCCGAATGGCGCCCCTGCATCCCACGCGGGATAGTTGAGATGGACGCTGCCCGCGCGCAAGCGGAACGCGACGCGCCGGGCGCGTTCGAGATCCCCGGATTGCACATAGGCTGCCAGGCCGAACACGCTGGCGTTCGCCATGGCAATGGCATCTTCCTCGTCGCG
The DNA here is from genome assembly GCA_001190015.1 of Candidatus Burkholderia crenata. Taxonomy (GTDB): domain Bacteria; phylum Pseudomonadota; class Gammaproteobacteria; order Burkholderiales; family Burkholderiaceae; genus Caballeronia; species Caballeronia crenata. The sequence continues at coordinate 2,101 of LGTG01000639.1, read as the reverse complement.
ATAAGGCAGGATAGCGAGCACCGGGCCGAAGATTTCATCGCGTGCGATGGTCATGTCCGGAGTCACACCGGCGAATACCGTAGGGCGGACGAAGTAGCCGCGCGTCAATCCCTCAGGCCGGCCGGTTCCGCCGGTCACCACGTGCGCGCCCTCGTCCACTCCAGTTTGAATCAACCGCTGGATACGCTCGAACTGCAATTCGCTGACCACGGGTCCCAGCGTTGTGCCAAGTGTATCGGCGGGACCGACTACATGAGCTTCGGCTGCGCGGCGCGCGACCGCTATCGCTTCTTCATGACGGGCGGCGGGTACGAACATACGCGTGGGTGCGTTGCACGACTGACCGCTATTGCCAAAACAGGCATTGACGCCCGCAGTTACCGCGGCGTCGAGATCGGCGTCATCGAGAATCAGGTTCGCCGATTTGCCGCCCAGTTCCTGATGCACGCGCTTGACCGTCGGTGCGGCTAGCGCGGCAATCTGAATACCCGTACGCGTCGATCCGGTGAACGACACCATGTCCACGTCCGGATGACTGCACAACGCCGCACCGACTGTCGGACCATCACCGTTCACGAGATTGAACACACCCGGCGGCACACCGGCCGCGTCGAGTATCTCAGCGAACAGAAGCGCATTCAACGGCGACACTTCGCTAGGCTTGAGCACCATCGTGCAGCCCGCGGCAATGGCCGGTGCGACCTTGCAGACGATCTGGTTCATCGGCCAGTTCCACGGCGTGATCAACGCGACAACGCCAATAGGCTCGTGCGTAATGAGCGTCATGCCCTTGCTTCTTTGCCAGGTGAACGCCTCGCAGGTTCGAATCAGTTCCTTCAGATGCCGAGTGCCGAGTCCGGCTTGCCAACCCTGTGCCAACGCACGCGGCGCGCCCATTTCACGCGAGATGAGCCGCGCCATCTCGTCATAGCGCTCACCGTACGCTTCCAGTATCTTGCGGATCAGTGCAAGCCGTTCGTCGGGCACGGTCAACGAAAACGACGCGAACGCGCGGCGCGCCGAGGCGACTGCGCGGTCGACATCAGCGGGTGTGCCCATCGCGATCTCGGCGAAGGCTTCCCCGGTTGAGGGATCGATCACGGGCAGTCGCGCGTGGCCCGTAGGCGCGACCCACTCGCCGCCTATATAGAACTGCAGTTCATGGCTCATTGTTGGTATCCGTCAGGCATCGGTTAGGCATCGTTCAGGCGCGTGCGGATGATTTGCGGCTCACCACTACGATCATCACAAGGCACAGCGTCAGGGCGGTCAACATGGTGCTGATCGCGGCAATGGTCGGATCAATCTCGTCGCGCAGGGTGACGAATATGCGGCGCGTGAGGGTCTGGTTCGGGCCGCCAGAAACAAGCAGTGCGCCGGAGATCACGCTCGACTTGATCTGCGGCAAAGCTTAGGTTCAAGCAGTCATTGCAACACCATCATTTAGGTTGCGAATATTAACTCTTCAAACGCCTCGGCTGGTGTCTTCTAATCGAGGGCTTTGCGTGGTCTGCAATTAAGCGCGTTCGCAACTGCGTCGAGTTCTCGCTCGGAGTATCGACTAATGTCGGTGCCTTTAGGGAAATACTGTCGGAGCAGCCCGTTAGTGTTTTCGTCAGTCCTGCGCTGCCACGGACTTCGTGGATCACAGAAATAAATTGACAAACCTGTGTCGATCTTTAGCTGCGCGTGCTGCGCCATTTCGGTTCCCTGATCCCAAGTCAGCGATTTGCATAAGTAATCAGGCAGCATGGCCATCTTCGCGGTGATAGCATTGCGCACAGCCTCGCCTGACCAGCTAACGCCGGCCCGTTCTTCAGTCGTGCACCGGAGCCGTGGCCTGGCATGGGTGGAAGATGTAGAAGCATGGGGCGAATTCAACCGGTCGTTGCAACATCTCGAAATTTGGAGGTGTTAAATGGGGCTACCGCGGAGCTGGAGCTCGCAACAAACCGGGAGGCCAATGATGCCATCGCCGGGCAGGCCAGGTGTCAATCAGTTTGAGACGAAGCAAGCGTTCTGGAAATTTATTGCCGAGGGAATGGAAAGTGACGCTGCGGCGCTGGCCTGCGGCGTGTCCCAATCGTTGGGTCCGCGATGG
>LGTG01000638.1 GCA_001190015.1 Candidatus Burkholderia crenata | reverse complement strand
ACATACAAGGCCGCGGCGCGTTGCGACGTGAATTGTCCGCATGTCTGCGCACGGGCCGGGCACTGCGCGTACCGCGCGCTAGAACGAGACAACGGGGCAAAAGTTTTATCACCCCCGAGGTCATGATCAGTGAGCGCCCGACCGAAGCTGCAGATCGCGCCGTGCCGGGTCACTGGGAAGGCGACCTGATCATCGGCCTGAACAGCTCTGCGATTATTGGTACCTTGGTCGAACGAACAACCCGCTTCACCATGCTTCTACATCTTCCACCCACCAGGCCACGGCTCCGGTGCACGACTGAAGAACGGGCCAGCGTTAGCTGGTCACGGAGCCGAGGCTGTGCGCAATGCTATCACCGCGAAGATGGCCATGCTGCCTGATTACTTATGCAAATCGCTGACTTGGGATCAGGGAGCCGAAATGGCGCAACACGCGCAGCTAAAGATCGACACAGGTTTGTCGATTTATTTATGTGATCCACGAAGTCCGTGGCAGCGCGGGACTGACGAAAACACTAACGGGCTGCTCCGACAGTATTTCCCTAAAGGCACCGACATTAGTCGATACTCCGAGCGAGAACTCGACGCAGTTGCGAACGCGCTTAATTGCAGACCACGCAAAGCCCTCGATTGGAAGACACCAGCCGAGGCGGTTGAAGAGTTAATATTCGCAACCTAAATGATGGTGTTGCAACGACTGCTTGAACCTAAGACCTCGTGGAAAGGATGCAGAATTTCGCCGAAACCGACGTGTTGACCGGCTTGCCGAATCGGTATCTGGTATCTGAACTGTGCGTTGCCAGATCGGACGTGACAGTCCGATCGAAAGGCTGGCGCTACTTTTTATTGATCTCGACAACTTTAAACGCATCAACGATGCGCTTGGTCACGAGACGGGCGACGAGCTTCTCCAGAATGTGGCGCGACGACTCGCTATAGTGGCGGGGAAGGAGCGCCTGTTCGCCCGCGTTGGCGGCGATGAATTTGTGCTTATCGTCGACGGCATGGGCGCCTCGATCCGGGCGCGGAATTTGGCCAAGTCGATCATTGACGTTTTCGAGCTGGCCTTCGGTCTGCGCGGTAGCAGTTATGTCATTCGCGTCAGTATTGGCATCGCCGTCTACACCGACACCGATGACGCGGAATATGACCTTCTGAGGCAAGCCGATCTGGCAATGTACGCGGCGAAGGGTGAGGGCAAGCCCGCTAACATGAGCAAGTGTCAGGTCTACACACCCGACCTGGCGACGCGTGCGATGCGGAATATCGCACGTCAACAGGATTTGCAATACGCCATCCTGAACGGCGAATTCTTCTTCGAATATCAACCGATCGTTTCCCTGAGTACGGGGGAGATTCGTGGCGTTGAAGTTCTGGCGCGCTGGCGATATCCTGAAAAGGGCACTGTCATGCCTGCGGACTTTATCCCGTTCGCCGAGAGCACGGGGTTCATTGTGCCAATTGGTGAACTGGTGCTCGAGCAGGCCTGTGCACAATTTAGTGAGTGGCAGGAAAGCGACCCGCGACCGCTGTGTCTGTCGGTGAATGTGTCTGCCGCGCAGCTGGTCCACGAGGACCTGGTGCGCGTCTTACATCGATGCCTCAACCAGTACATGATCGATCTTCGGCGGCTGCAACTGGAAATCACGGAGACCGCCATCCTTGAGGATTCCGCTGCCGTTACGCGGTTGAAGGAGTTGCGGCTCTCTGGCGTCAGGGTCGTGCTTGACGACTTTGGCACGGGCTATTCGTCGCTGTCGCAGCTTACAAGTCTTGTGATTGACGGGGTGAAAATTGATCGCAGTTTTACGCCCGGCGTCCCCGGCGATAAGGCGGCAATCGCGACCTTCAACGCATTGCCTCGCTCACGCGTGATCTGGGCCTGTCCCTGATCGTCGAGGGCGTGGAGACGGAGCAGCAGGCAAGCTGGCTCCATCGTCTCGGGGACATCGAAGTTCAGGGATTTTATTTCTCCCGGCCCGTCGCGCCGGCCGATTTGCGCGTCGGTAGAGCGGTGTAGTGCGAACATGCAGAAACCCATCGTTGACCGCACGGCTGAACCTTCGAGGCAGATCTTCTTTGAGGCTGACGTCCAGATTGCGCGCGATCGTGTTGCATTGTGCCTGTGGCGGAATTCGGATGTCTTTTGTGTGCTGGAGCGCCGGCTTGTCAGAAGCGACGGTATTGTATTGACCCAGATTCTTTCGCTTGAGGATGGCGACGCGCTGGCCGAGTTTGCCGTGGCCGATCCGTACGGCGATCACCTGCGCGCGCAATATCAGTCCGTCGACCGAGAGCGACGTGAACAGATCCACCACCAGACCGACCGGAAAGCCCGGAGTCGTCCGGTCGATCCAGTCGAAGAAATTGGTCTGATCGATGCGTGCTCAAACGAAGGTGAACTGATGACAATCGCAGGTCGTGTCGTCAGCCAGCTATGCGGACAGTCCTACGTCTATCACTGGTTACGGGTGAACGAGAAAACAGGGGGCGTCGACGAGTATCGCAGCTTGGTTGGCTGTCATCCGGCATGGCTGCACAAGTACATCAATCGCCTGTGGTACAGGCGCGATCCATTCCTTGAATATGCAAAAAGAAATGCAGTTCCGACGATCGGTGTACGCATCGATCTCTCCAACGACGATGATCCGTTGATGAGCCATGCGGTCGAATATGGTTTTCGTAGCACCCCGGTATGTCCAGCGCATTCCATTTTTAATGCGTGGGTCGGCGTGCTTCAGGTGAGCAATGGGCAGCCGCAGGGCGAGGGTGCGCTCTGGAAACATCGCGTGCTTTTGAGGGCGCTTGCCCTGGCGCTACTAGATTGGCACCTCGCAACTTTGCGTCACGAGGCTACAAACCTCTTCAATCTGAATCAACGGGAGCTTGCTGTATTGCAGATGGTTCGCGATCGCCGCATCGCGCTCAATGTCGCGGACAGCCTCGGTATCTCCGAAAGAACGGCGTACGCGATCTTCACGAAAATCAACGGAAAGCTGGGTGCGCCAAACATCACCAAGGCGGTCGAACTGGCTGCTCGGGCTGATTGAATAGAAGGCGCGTAATTTCTCATAACAGTCAATCACCATAACAAACCTGTGGGCGTTTGGGCATGTCAAAATCCAGTTGGTTTTGACATGCCATTCTTCGCTAAAGTACTTCCACGGTGCCTCGATTCCGCCATGCGGTTGAGCGGTTGTGATCGTATTTTGCCGATTAAGCCTACACCAGATGAATTGGACTAAGTTAGTATAACTAATAGAAAATGCTGTGCTTGCGGTTGTTTTGGTTTGCGGCGTGATGGTTTCTGCGGCGCATGCTGGCGAGACATGGTCAATTGCAACGGATTATCCGGCTGACACCGTGGCAGGATGTGGCGTCGAGTTGTTTGCCGCCGCCTTGTCCACAGAGACGCGTGGTGCCGTGACTGGCAAGGCCGAATTCAAGGTAAAGCATAAGCAACGGATCTCGTGTCAACCGTCCTGGATAACCGCGCTCAGGTAGCCGACGTGTTCACCGGATCGCTGGCCTACCTCGATCCGATTTTTGAACTGTTTACATTGCCTTTCGAGGTCCAGTCGGTCGACGAATCCCGGCGCCTTGCCTGCCTCGCAGATCCGGTTTACCGCAACGCGTTGTCGCGCGCCGGACTCTACCTTCTGTTTATTTCGCCGTGGCCTCCCACCGGATTGTGGTCGCGCCAGCCGATAGCAACGGCTGCCGATATGACAAGTCTCCGGATTCGCACATACTACGTTGCCTCGGCCACGGTGCTATCAGGCTTCGGCGTACGTGCAGCGGCGCTGTCCGTTCAGGACGTCAGACCGTTACTGCGCACCTGCACACTCGACGGTGTTCTGTCGTCTGGCGATGGGGCGGTCGGGAAATCACTGCAAGCGGATCTGCCCAACTTCGCCGCGATCCATTACGCCTTCCCCGTTTCGTTTGTCGTCATGAGTCAGGCGCGGTATGAGGCGCCTCCGGAACACCTGCGGCACGCGCTGGATAAAGCAGGCGCTGTTGTGCAACAGGAGCAGTGGGCAGTGCTGCCGGCACGCATCGAGCGAAATTATGCGGAGATGCGGCGTGCGGGTGTAGCCGTCAATACGTCCATCGACGATACATTGCGCGAACGTCTTCACGAAGTGGGGCAGGCACGTCTACGTCTGGATGACTGGGTTTCCCGGGTCCCACCGGATGAGTCCGACATCGTTACGCGGTTCCGGGTACAGGAGGGCCATCGGCGCAGAACGCATGTCCATTGACCTTGTTAGAAGCTGTGCATTGCGCCCACAAGTTGTCTTGAGTGGTCGTGCACTCGCAGCGGGTGTTGCTTAGGTTCAAGCAGTCGTTGCAACACCATCATTTAGGTTGCGAATATTAACTCTTCAACCGTCTCGGCTGGTGTCTTCCAATCGAGGGCTTTGCGTGGTCTGCAATTAAGCGCGTTCGCAACTGCGTCGAGTTCTCGCTCGGAGTATCGACTAATGTCGGTGCCTTTAGGGAAATACTGTCGGAGCAGCCCGTTAGTGTTTTCGTCAGTCCCGCGCTGCCACGGACTTCGTGGATCACATAAATAAATCGACAAACCTGTGTCGATCTTTAGCTGCGCGTGTTGCACCATTTCGGCTCCCTGATCCCAAGTCAGCGATTTGCATAAGTAATCAGGCAGCATGGCCATCTTCGCGGTGATAGCATTGCGCACAGCCTCGGCTCCGTGACCAGCTAACGCTGGCCCGTTCTTCAGTCGTGCACCGGAGCCGTGGCCTGGTGGGTGGAAGATGTAGAAGCATGAGCGGGTTGTTCGTTCGACCAAGGTACCAATAATCGCAGAGCTGTTCAGGCCGATGATCAGGTCGCCTTCCCAGTGACCCGGCACGGCGCGATCTGCAGCTTCGGTCGGGCGCTCACTGATCATGACCTCGGGGGTGATAAAACTTTTGCCCCGTTGTCTCGTTCTAGCGCGCGGCACGCGCAGTGCCCGGTCCGTGCGCAGACATGCGGACAATTCACGTCGCAACGCGCCGCGGCCTTGTATGTAAAGCGCCTGATAGATGGCTTTGTGTGAGATCCGCATAGACTCATCATCAGGAAAGTCAACCCGCAATCGGCGACTGATTTGTTCTGGACTCCAGCAAGTGCCCCAGCGCCGGTCTGCTCGACGGCCATGCCGTCGACCCTTCCATGGCGCGTTGGGACCCGGAATCGGTCTGCCGTGCAAATCAGCGATCGCTCCGGCCAATCGGCTCGCACATATGTTCTTAGCCGTTTGCTCCCTGCGAGCTTGACGGC
>LGTG01000637.1 GCA_001190015.1 Candidatus Burkholderia crenata | reverse complement strand
CGATATTGCCGCCAATCGGCAAGCAACGCCGTTACCCGGCTCTGTCCCTGACGATAATTCATGCAGTTGAACAGGGGTTACCCAAGGCCAGAAAACGTATTGAATGGAAGTTGATCACCAATTTACCCGTTACTTCCCGCAGACAGGCTATTGAGAAACTTGACTGGTACGCACTGCGATGGAAAATCGAGGTGTTCCACAAGATTCTCAAGTCGGGATGTAAGGCAGAAGAATCGAAGCTGTGAACCGCGGACCGGCTGGCCAATCTCATTGCAGCATTCTGCATCGTAAGCTGGCGTATCTTCTGGATAACGACGGTGAACCGGGCTGCACCGCAGCTGCCCGCCGAAATCGCGATGACACCAACTGAAATACAGCTGCTTGATCAGTTGGTTAAAGATACCGCGAAGACTTCAACCGCCGAACCCCTTACACGTTATACCGTTAAACCTGCCCAACTGGGTGGCTATCTGGCCCGAGCCAATGATCATCCTTCTGGCAATATCGTTGTCTGGCGAGGATTGGTAAGGCTTACAGATATCCTGCTCGGTTTCGAACTCGCCGAAAAATATGGGTAATTGCAAGGCCCGGTTCACCGTCGTTATCCAGAAGATACGCCAGCTTACGATGCAGAATGCTGCAATGAGATTGGCCAGCCGGTCCGCGGTTCAGCTTCGATTCTTCTGCCTTACATCCCGACTTGAGAATCTTGTGGAACACCTCGATTTTTCATCGCAGTGCGTACCAGTCAAGTTTCTCAATAGCCTGTCTGCGGGAAGTAACGGGTAAATTGGTGATCAACTTCCATTCAATACGTTTTCTGGCCTTGGGTAGCCCCCGTTCAACGGCATGAATTATCGTCAGGGACAGAGCCGGGTAACGGCGTTGCTTGCCGATTGGCGGCGATACCGTTATGCGGCGGTATCGAAGTTCCAGCACAGCCCGCTCAACCTTGCCGCTTCTTGTCCGGACGACTCGGGACTTTACGTGTCGAACCGATCAGCTCGGGCCGCTCTCGTTTGTACGAGAATCGTGTCTTGCAATATCAGTATGGGGCCTCCTGATGCAGCAAACCGGCTCCGGGTAGCCTCAAAGTGCCCGCTCAGGATGACTTGTTCGCTGACCTTGGGATTGGACAGAAACCGGTAGGCCGCTCGTGTTGCACCAATCCTGAAAAGCCATCGGAATGCTCTGCCCGATACACGACCACAGGCGTTCGAGAATCAGGCGGAATCTTTTGCCAAGACGCTCATCGCGAAACCGGCTTTGTCCCGCTTCCTCGTTCAGCCACGCATCACAGGCTTCTTCCGATGCACACTTTCGACCGCCTCTGTTCGTCATCGCCGTCCCTCATTAACTAATCTTGCAACGACGTTAACAGAAAGGATTCTTTATTAACAGAGAATCGTAGAAAAATATGGGTAATTGTAAGCCTCAAACCCCGCTTACACTGGACCCAATTTCAACAGCCTGCTAGGCTTATTCCTGATGAGAACGGCGATCGGCGACAAAGCCAATCCTTTCCGTTGCTATATTTTCTGAGACTGTTTCATCGCGTTGAGTATTTATTAAATGGTACTGGCGAGAGTTACCCCAGCGATTCCACCTTAAACCCTAGGAGCGAGATATGAACACGCGACAGTCTGAAGAACTGTACGATTTCGGTGACGATGCTGCTGTAGCAGACATGCTAAATCAGGTCTTGCAGATCGTCCTTAATGTCGTTGGCTTGGACCGTATTGACCGATCCGATTCTTTGCTCGGTGTTGGGGGGATTCGCTTGATGCAGTAAACATTGCAAAATTACTCGCGACTCGGCTCCAGCTCGAATGCTCCGCCCAACAAATAATTGACGCTGAAAGCTTTGAAGTACTCTTCGGTACTCTTCGCGATTCTAAAAACCTCAACGACACCCGAAACCCCGATTGCTGTCCATACAGGGAAGACTTATTATGCGCTCTCGCCCCAGCAGCAAGGCATTGCTTTCGATCAATTGCGCAATCCCAACAGTACTCTCTATAACAACCCAGTGCTCGTGCATTTGCATGAGCGCCCGAGCCCGCAGCTGCTTGAGAGCAGCTTCCAAGAACTCGTTGAAAATAATGACGCGTTGCGAATACAATTTGCTGTAATCAGTGGAGAAGTTAGGCAGCAGGTGTTCAAGAACATAAATGTCCCAATTGAGACGTATACTAGCGCAGAATTTTGTGAGAAAGCGCTAGAAACCTTTGTTAGGCCCTTTGAGCTTGATCGAGCTCCGCTGTGGAAGATCGCACTTGTCGACTGCGCCGACGGCCTCTTTTTGTTCTTCGATATACACCATATTATTATTTGCGACGGGCTGACGAAATCAATGCTCTTTGCCGATTGGAGTTCAATATATAACAAAAGAGAAATTGTTCATGCGGATCTGCCCTTCGCGTTTTATGCCGCATGGACCGATGATGTGGAGGGCCGCGATCGAGTCCTCGAAAAGGTAGGGGCACAGGTGAATTTTTCGATCGGTGCAAAACACCTTATGTTGTTGCGCGATCTAGCAAAGAAATTTAAAGTCATATTGTTCCAGCTTTTATTCGCCGGTCACTTGTTGTGGATTTGGCACCACACAGGAAGCGACGACTTTCTTGTGGGAGCGCCTGCGTTGGGACGGAACAAAGCCGGTACTGACAAGGTGTATAGGATGTTTGTCAATACTGTATGCATTCGCCTTCAACCCAAATCGTACGAAACCTTTGAATCTTTCGTACACCTTGCCGCGAAGGCTTGTGCGGAAGCAATCGCTCACCAGGATTTTCCCTTTTCGGAGCTAGTTAAGGTAGTTCCATCAGTACACGACGAGACTCGAGGTTCTATTTTCGACACGATGTTTTCGTTTTATAGCGATGGCCTACACAATACCGATTTTTTAGATGGTGTTACTCAATGATCCTATTTCGCGACGCGAAGCTCGGTGTTCGACTTTAATGTAATTAAAAAAGAGTTCGGAGACCACATAACCGGATAACGGATATACGACACCGATTTATTTCATGAGGAAAGCGTGATAGCATTTATATCCTTTTACCTGGACACCCTCGCGTGGGCGACAACGGATCCTCAGCAATTAGTATCCAATCGCCTCCCACCGCAACGGGCCGACTGGCTTGCCAAAATGTCACTCTCCTGACTAGAAGGAAGCGGCGGCCGCGGAGTAAGAAAATCATTTCTATTCGAACACCTGCTTTCCGACTCCTCCTATGTCCTGGCGAGACCCAACTGTGGGCAACTCCGGCAACCGGCTATAGCGAAGGCCAACTCCAGGCGTTCCTCGCGGAGATGGATTTTAGCGAACGTACCAGAGCCGATGGGTTCCGCTTCCAGCGCGACCGGATGAGGTACATCGTGACGCGGTGCGCAATCAGATCCGTTCTTTCGCGTTACACCGATCATCCCCCAGCTGCATGGAGCTTCATGGCAGATGCATTTGGTCGGCCATGTCTGGTAAAAAATGAGTCTGCAATAACAGGATTAACATTCAATATAACGCACACTTCCCTTATGATTGTGATAGCACTTTCGCGGTCGGACACGGTAGGCGTAGATGCTGAGTCACGAGAGCGTTCGGCGCCAAGCGAGGTGGCCGAACGTTTCTTCGCTGCCAGTGAGAATAATGCCCTTTCGCAGTTGACATTCGAGCAAGCAGCTTTCCGATTCTTCGAACTTTGGACGCTAAAGGAGGCTTACTTAAAAGCCATCGGAGTTGGACTTAGTGTCGAATTAAATTCGATAGTGTTCGATTTTCCAAACTCGTATGCGATTGACTATTCATCGACTTCGTTAGACAGTTGCAGAGATGCCAGACAATGGACGTTTTCTCTTTTTCACTTGGAGCCACGTCATATTTTTGCCCTGTGCCTTCCCGCTATTTCGGAATTTCGTCCTTTGGCCTTTAGCCTGAGAATATTCGCTCCCCTTGGGGACGAAAAGCATCGGATAATTTCACCGTACCGTTGGTCGCGATGATATTTATATTGGAAATAACAACGTCAGCCATTCCACTCTAATAAGATCCCACATCTGAGACCCGCGGAATTGGCGGACAGCATGAATAAATCCCCTGTCGTTTGGGTCGAATGGCTCATAAAGTCAGCGAGATTTATTAAAAGGTCGGCGGAGAAACAGTGTGCAATCCTGGTAGAATTGCTTAGGTTCAAGCAGTCATTGCAACACCATCATTTAGGTTGCAAATATTAACTCTTCAAACGCTTCGGCTGGTGTCTTCCAATCGAGGGCTTTGCGTGGTCTGCAATTAAGCGCGTTCGCAACTGCGTCGAGTTCTCGCTCGGAGTATCGACTAATGTCGGTGCCTTTAGGGAAATACTGTCGGAGCAGCCCGTTAGTGTGTTTTCGTCAGTCCCGCGCTGCCACGGACTTCGTGGATCACAGAAATAAATCGACAAACCTGTGTCGATCTTTAGCTGTGCGTGCTGCGCTATTTCGGCTCCCTGATCCCAAGTCAGCGATTTGCATAAGTATCAGACAGCATGGCCATCTTCGCGGCGATAGCATTGCGTACAGCCTCGGCTCCGTGACCAGCTAACGCTGGCCCGTTCTTCAGTCGCGCACCAGAGCCGTGGCCTGGCATGGGTGGAAGATGTAGAAGCATGGTGAAGCGGGTTGTTCGTTCAACCAAGGTACCAATCGCAGAGCTGTTCAGGCCTGTGATGATCAGGTCGCCTTCCCAGTGACCCGGCACGTCGCGATCTGCAGCTTCGGCCGGGCGCTCACTGATCATGACCTCGGGGATGATAAAATTTTTGCCCCGTTGTCTCGTTCTAGCGCGCGGTACGCGCAGTGCCCGGCCCGTGCGCAGACATGCGGACAATTCACGTCGCAACGCGCCGCGGCCTTGTATGTTTGTATGTAAAGCGCCTGATAGATGGCTTCGTGTGAGATCCGCATAATAGACTCATTATCAGGAAAGTCAACCCGCAATCGGCCTGCCGTGCGAATCAGCGACCGCTCCGGCCAATCGGCTCTCACATATGTTCGTAGCCGTTCGCTAGCCGTTCGCTCCCTGCGAGCTTGACGGCCTTCGGCCGTTTGGCCGCTCGCTCTGCTTTCCACTGCGCGACTGTTGCCCGATAGGATAGGTTAGCGTACCACCACGTGTAGCCGCGTTCCGGCGCAATTCGCGCGAGATAGTCGACGGCGACCGACCTAGCCTTCGTGCGATCTCTCGAATCCCGTAATCTTGAGCCCACAGCAGCGCAATCTCCTCACGTTCTGAGAATGATAGGTATCGGCCCGAGCGAGGCACCAACCCAATCGGCGACATGCCGCCGGCTTCGCGAAACCATCGCGGACCCAACGGTTGTGACACGCCGCAGGCCAGCGCCGCGGCGTCACTTTCCATTCCCTCGGTAATAAATTTCCAGAACACTTGCTTCGTCTCAAACTGATTGACACCTGGCCTGCCCGGCGATGGCATCATCGGCTTCCGGGTTTGTTGCGAGCCCCAGCCCCGCGGTCGCCCCATTTAACACCTCCAAATTTCGAGATGTTGCAACGACTGGTTGAATTCGCCCGTATCGTTGCTGCGTCGCTTGCCCTTCCAGTCCGTGTCGGCATTGCGCCCGCTGCTTGGCGGCGGTGGTCCATCGTCTGAGCCGTCCTTCGCACGGAAGCTCTTGTGACTCGCCCATGCCTGAATCAGCGTACCGTCCACCGAGAAATGCTCTCTGGACAGCAAGCCCCGTTTGTCGGCCAGACTCATGACTTCGGTGAAGAACGCTTCCACGACTTCGTGCTCGAGCAACCGGTCGCGGTTCTTCGAGAACACCGAGTGGTCCCACACGGCATCCTCGATCGCCAGT
>LGTG01000636.1 GCA_001190015.1 Candidatus Burkholderia crenata | reverse complement strand
GATTGGTACCTTGGTTGAACGAACAACCCGCTTCACCATGCTTCTACATCTTCCACCCATGCCAGGCCACGGCTCCGGTGCACGACTGAAAAACGGGCCGGCGTTAGCTGGTCACGGAGCCGAGGCTGTGCGCAATGCTATCACCGCGAAGATGGCCATGCTGCCTGATTATTTATGCAAATCGCTGACTTGGGATCAGGGAACCGAAATGGCGCAGCACGCGCAGCTAAAGATCGACACAGGTTTGTCAATTTATTTCTGTGATCCACGAAGTCCGTGGCAGCGCAGGACTGACGAAAACATTAACGGGCTGCTCCGACAGTATTTCCCTAAAGGCACCGACATTAGTCGATACTCCGAGCGAGAACTCGACGCAGTTGCGAACGCGCTTAATTGCAGACCACGCAAAGCCCTCGATTAGAAGACACCAGCCGAGGCGTTTGAAGAGTTAAGCAACTTAAATGATGGTGTTGCAACGACTGCTTGAATCTAAGCCTTGACCACGAGAGCTTGGCGGTTACGCTCCACGCTCGGTCACCCTTACGCAGTTGCGCTTCACTTCGTTCGCTGTGGTCAACCCACGGGAAGACTTACACCTCCAAGATTGCGCCCATGCTGGGCGCACGCAAAAAAAGCGCCCTTTCGGACACGTGCCCGAATTGCAATCCCGTCACAACGGGGATCCGAATCACCGAGCTGAACTGTTCGAGCATCGTCTCGAACGTATAGCCGTTGTCATACTCCGACAGTTTCCCGCCCGTGAATTCGCCCAGCGCCTGCTGCCGCGCGAGAATCCCCGACTGATGCAGTTGGTAAATCATGCGTTCAACGCGATAAGGATGCGGATGCTCATTCACATCTTCGATGAACAGAATCCCGCCCCCACCGGCGGCATGTAGCGCGTGCCGATCAGCGACGCCATCATCGCCAGATTGCCGCCCCACAGCATTCCGGTCACGTCGACAGACTGGACCTGCGGCACGTGGCTCGTCACCTTGAACGACGGATGCGTGATCGCGTTCCAGAAATGCTTCATCGTGAACGCGCTTGGTTCTTCCGCGCCGAAATCGGCGGTGAGCATAGGGCCGCCAAAGCTCTTAACTCCAGCGAGCGCGTATAGCGCCAACTGGATCGCGGTGAAGTCGCTATGGCCGACAATCGCGATCGGCTGATCTTGCAGGCGACGCTGCAAGCCCTCGTAGTCCAGGCCATGAAGAATGCGTGTAGCGCCTTAAGCGCCGCGCACCGCCAATACGATGTCAGGCAGGGAGGCGCGTTGAATCGGCGAGCCGGTTCAGGTCCGCCGCACGTTCGCCGTCGGTGCCACCAAAACGTTGATAACGACGATGCGCCGACGACGCATTCTCCAACCGATGCCCCTGCGCGCGCAGGCGCTCCATCGCGCGCTCAACTACTTCAGAGTCGGGATAACCCGAAGGTGCGACGAAATCGATGGTACGTGCCTGGTGGGTCATGTGCGAATGGAAAGTAGATCGATGAAGTCGGGTTGTCCAGCGTTGCGGGCGTCCCGCGCCTCACGCACGGCGCGCCGGCGTTCGGCAAAAAAACTGCGCAGCGCGTTAGCGCATTCGTTGCCAAGCACCCCGCCGGTAACGCTGGTGTGATGATTCAGATTGCCGATCACGAATGCATCGACAACGCTCCCGCACGCGCCCGTCTTCGGATCGTGCGCGCCGAATACAACACGGGCAATCCGCGCGTGCATGATCGTGCCAGCGCACATGATGCAGGGTTCGAGCGTGACGTAGAGTTCGCAACCCGGCAACCGGTAGTTTTCAAGCGCCAGCGACCCCGCGCGCAACGCGGCCATTTCAGCGTGCGCTGACGGATCATGAGCGCCGATCGGGTGATTGAAGCCGGTTGCAATGACTTCCTCGCCAAGCACCAGCACCGCGCCGACTGGCACTTCGCTCAATGCGCGCGCTTGCTCCGCTGCAGCCTGCGCGAGCGCCATGAAACGGCGGTCGCGTTCAGCGACAACAGTCAACGTGAGATCGGTTGCGGCTGTAAGGGTCACTTTTGGGCGGCCTCGGCTTGTGCATTCCCCTCGTTCCCCGAGAGACGCTCGGACAAACGTTCAGCAATGCGCCGCCGGTATTCAAGCGGCATAACGGTGCTGCCACCGCGCAAGGATTCCAGTGCCATGTCGAGCGCCAGCATTTTCGCTTGCAGCTTGCGGCGGGTCGCGGGATCTTCGGTGCTGCCGGACTCACACTGCAAATCGCGAAGCGCGCGCGGCAGCGGCCGAAATTCGCTGTTTGACCAGGGCATTTAGCAGTTTCATCGGCGTTTTAGGTTCCGGCAACCTGTCTGTCGAACGTTTGTCGGAGAACGTTATCGAGCAGCAGGATCATGCCGGACTGTCACGTTTTGGGGTTGCGCTTCACGGTGTCATCCACATTCAATGAACCGCCGGCTGCGTGGGAAGCCGGGTGAGCGATCCCGGCGCAATGCGCTTCGGGGATGCCAACTACCTAACAGGCTGTTGAAATTGGGTCCCGTGTAAGCGGAGTTTGAGGGACAAGCGTTATGGATATCGTGTTCATAATCTTTGGCGATGGATGCGATGCGTGGATTGGATGAGATGCAAGAACCTCTGTTTACTACGGTCAAGCTGGAGGATTTCGTCCCGGCGGATCACCCGCTGAGACCAATTCGACTGCTGGTCAACGAAGCGTTGAAACGGCTCAACGGGCTGTTTGGCGTCATCTATGCCGACACCGGCCGTGCCTCGATTGCACCCGAAAAGCTGCTGCGTGCGCTGCTCCTACAGGTTTTCTACTCGGGGTGCGCAGCGAGCGCATGCTGATGGAGCAGATGCGCTACAACCTGCTGTTTCGCTGGTTCGTTGGACTGGCGATCGAGGACGCCGTGTGGGACCACTCGGTGTTCTCGAAGAACCGCGACCGGTTGCTCGAGCACGAAGTCATGGAAGTGTTCTTCACCGAAGTCATGAGTCTGGCCGACAAACGGGGCTTGCTGTCCAGAGAGCATTTTTCGGTGGACGGTACGCTGATTCAGGCATGGGCGAGTCACAAGAGCTTCCGTGCGAAGGACGGCTCAGACGATAGACTACCGCCGCCAAGCAGCGCGCGCAATGCCGACACGGACTGGAAGAGCAAGCGACGCAGCAACGATACGCATGAGTCGAGCACGGATCCGGATGCACGTCTGTTCAAGAAGAGCAAAAAGAGTCCAGCCATCCTGTGCTACCATGGGCACATTCTGGTGGAGAACCGCTCGGGGTTGGTGGTAGGCGCCGTGGTCAGTTATGCAGGCGGATTCGCGGAGCGCGCGAGCGCATTGCGGTTGCTTGACTGCGTGCCTGGCGGCCATGCGAAGACCGTAGGCGATGACAAAGCTTACGACACGCGCGACTTCGTGAACGATTGCCGCGCTCGCAATGTGACGCCGCACGTCGCACGCAACGATGAGCGCTACGGCGGCAGCGCAATTGACGGGCACACCTCGCGGCACGCGGGCTACCGAATAAGCCAGGTCATCCGCAAACGTATCGAAGAGCATTTCGGCTGGGGCAAGACAATTGGCCGGATCCCGCAGACGGTCTATCGCGGCATCAAGCGCGTTGATCAGCACTTCAAGCTGAGATGGCCGCGAGCAATCTGACCCGTATGGCCCGAATGCCGAGCGTGGTGCTACAAGGAGCGTTGCAATGAGCCCGCCATGGTGCGAGCACCGTACGGCGCTGGGCTGGCGTGCCTGCGCACTGTCTGCCAAAACCACTCGGCGAACCCGCAATTCAGCAGCAAATTGCATATGCAAACCTCTTGAACACTGCTTCGGTCGTTGTGACGGGGCACTTTTCAACAGCCTGCTAGGGAATTGTCAATTAAGAATTGTGCCGGGTCTTGGCCAACCATCCACAGTGGGGAACTTCCACGCCCGGTCCATGTTGCGCCAGTCTTCGGGTCTCGATATTTTGCCTCGGCTGGTCCCAGTTTCTTGCGTGTCTTCCGGCCATCGGTACTGCCGAGATCACTGGGCGCTATCCCAAAAAGCGCCATCTTTTCCAAGATCTCGTCAATTACGTCTTCGCGTTCGATGGCTTGTACCTCAGCAATTTGCTGCTCAAGTGCGGCACGCTGCGCGAGTAGTTCTTTGTATCTTGGTGCGTTCGTTTCCATTTTGCATTCCCTTAGAACCAACTTGTTTAATAATCGACATGCGCTATGTCGTGCGCCATCTTGCGCTCGATGAACGAGGGCTCGCCGCATGAATCTGTCGCAGTCGCTGCAGCTGAAACATAACAAGCGGTGCGCTCGGCCGAGCGGTGAATTGCCCAGATCGTGAGACCGGTGGCGGCCGCGAAGCACCCCGCAAAAAACAAGCAGTCGTGACTGCGATCGCAAAATATCTTTCAAACTTGCTTTCATTTATATTGGTGGTCATTCTTCTTCCCCACTCATTTGTTCACGATACAAACGGGCTTGGCATCCGAGTAAAAGACCCCGCGGAAAATGAACAAAAGCGTCATCACTAACAAAACGATCCATCCAAGTACTACAAACAGCACGATTTGCAGGGCAGACCCAGCGACTCCGTGGAGAAAGTTCGTTTCCCCAAAATTACGATATAGGAGCCAGCCAACCGCGAACGCACCGATTGCGATGATCGCGATGCCGTTGAGCGTATCGCCGTGCTGTTTAAGCGCTGACTGCCAACATAGCCTCCCAACGATAAACAGTGCTTGCGTAATTATGATCCAAACGAATGTGTCTT
This sequence comes from Candidatus Burkholderia crenata, assembly GCA_001190015.1. Lineage (GTDB taxonomy): Bacteria > Pseudomonadota > Gammaproteobacteria > Burkholderiales > Burkholderiaceae > Caballeronia > Caballeronia crenata. Next base: position 5,498 of record LGTG01000636.1, on the reverse strand, counting down.
TCGTGAAGAACCGATGGCCAAACCTGGAGTCACAATGTCCGTCGAATCGGACCAAACGCGAAAAAAAGCGCTCCGACGATTTTGATTAAGCATAACGAGCGCTCATTTAATCGACGCGAACACATTTGTTAGGAAAATGATCGCTTTTCAGCACTGTATCGATAGTACGGTCACCTGTGAAGCAAATAGTCACGCCAGCCCACGCTCCGACACGATACGATTACGATCAAGCAATGTAAAAGCGTCCCCCCAAAACATCAATTGCCTCGTTTGGCGTAGATTCGAGCGCGGCACACCGCAAAGCCTCGCGGACGATTTGATGGACTGGTTAATTTTCCACCGCACAAGTATCCACTATGATTTGTAGTCGTTATTTTATAAATACGATGTTAGTCAGAGTCTACAACAGCCCAAGACGCATGTAGTAGTGTCAATAGCGTTTATCTTGCACCGATCGGCCAGCTTGAAACAATTGACCGAAAACTGCCCTTCGGTTTTTAAACCAGCGCTCCGCAATTTTGCCTCGGCTTCTAGCCAATCCCCGTCCACAACCGCTTTCCAAGCCAACTGCTCCGAATAATTTGGTCGTCAGGCGAGATCATCAACAATTCGTATACGGTTTTCATATGCTCACTTCCCCACGCCGGAATAATGCGCTCAAGCGGGTCACCTATCTGCACTGAACGTAGTTGAAGTGTACGTCTATTAATCGTTGTGCGCAACGCTAAATGAATGAGCTAAAAGTGCAGCTTGGATGCCCTCCCGATCAGATCCGTAGTGCTCTGATAGCAGCGTCAAAGCCTCCGCCGCCTCGGGCGACAAACGCACCCGACTCAGAATCCGACCACCCGATTCGACCAAAGCTTCGTCGAACGCCTTCGCTCGCTGCGTAGGTGTCTTTGCGTCCCCTGTTACCGGTCGGCCGCGCTTGCGTGCGCCGAGTGCTGTTACACCTAATTTAACTTTTCCACGCATCAAACTACTCCGGCGCCAAGCGCACCAGTATCGAAGGGCAACCATCCCTTAAGCATCAACTTCATGCCCATGTGCGCAAGGTAACCTGTGGAATCAAAATAGGCTGCACTACCTTCAAGCAAGTACTTGGCGGCCTTAAGATGGTCGATCCCGTAATGCAGCAAGGCACCAGGAGTAAAGCCTTCGTCAGCGGTAAAGTGTTTAGACATCTTCTGCCCGGGTTTGTCATTGACGGTACCAACATCACTAGCAGGCTGTTGAAAAGTGCCCCATCATGACGACCGAAGCAGTGTTCAAGAGGTTTGCACATGCAATTTGCTGCTGAATTGCGGGTTCGCCGAGTGGTTTTGGCAGGCAGTGCGCAGGCACGCCGGCCCGGCGCCGTACGGTGCTCGCACCATGGCGGGCTCATTGCAACGCTCCTTGTGGCACCACGCTTGGCATTCGGGCCATGCGGGTCAGATTGCTCGCGGTCATCGTCAGCTTGAAGTACTGGTCAACGCGCTTGATGCCGCGATAGACCGTCTGCCGGATCCGGCCAATTGTCTTGCCCCAGCCGAAAAATGCTCTTCGATACGTTTGCGGATGACCTGGCTTATTCGGTAGCCCGCGTGCCGCGAGGTGCGCCCGTCAACTGCGCTGCCGCCGTAGCGCTCATCGTTGCGGGCGACATGCGGCGTCGCATTGCGAGCGCCGCAATCGTTCACGAAGTCGCGCGTGTCGTAAGCCTTGTCAGTGCCTACGGTCTTCGCATGGCCGCCAGGCACGCAGTCAAGCAACCGCAATGCGCTCGCGCGTTCTGCGAATCCGTCTGCATGACTGACCACGGCACTGACCACCAGCCCCGAGCGGTTCTCTATCAGGATGTGTCCCTGGTAGCACAGGATGGCTGGACTCTTTTTGCTCTTCTTGAACAGACGTGCATCTGGATCCGTGCTCGACTCATGCGTATCGTTGCTGCGTCGCTTGCCCTTCCAGTCCGTGTTGGCATTGCGCCCGCTGCTTGGCGGCGGTGGTCCATCGTCTGAGCCGTCCTTCGCACGGAAGCTCCTGTGACTCGCCCATGCCTAAATCAGCGTACCGTCCACCGAGAAATGCTCTTTGGACAGCAGGCCCAGTTTATAGGCCAGACTCATGACTTTGGTGAAGAACGCTTCCACGACTTCGTGCTCGAACAACCGGTCGCGGTTCTTCGAGAACACCGAATGGTCCCACACGGCGTCCTCGATCGCTGGTCCAACGAACCAGCGAAACAGCAGGTTGTAGCGCATCTGCTCCATCAGCATGCGCTCGCTGCGCACCGAGTAGAACACCTGCAGGAGCAACGCACACAGCAGCTTCTCGGGTGTAATCAAGGCACGGCCGGTGTCGGCATAGATGATGCCAAACAGCCCGTTGAGCCGTTTCAATGCTTCGTTGACCAGCAGTCGAATTGGTCTCAGCGGGTGATCCGCCGGGACGGAATCATCCAGCTTGACCGTAGTAAACAGAGCAGAGGTTCTTGCATCTCATCCAATCCGCGCATCGCATCCATCGCCAAAGATTATGAACACGATATCCATTAACGCTTGTCCCTCAAACCCCGTTTACACGGGACCCAATTTCAACAGCTTGCTATGGATTTCTGGGTACGTCCAGCACAACTTTTCGCGTCGTCGACTTTGGCGGTAATGCTAAGAGCTGATGCAATTGCTCTCCTACCCACGCGTTCGAGAGGAAGTCCGCAAAGGCTACTTCCAGTCCTTCCTTGTCGTGGGATCGTACGGTCGCGTTATCGTACGTGAGCACGCACGGATACCCTTTGTGCGGCTCCTCCTATCGCGCAAGACTTATCCTAGCAGTGTCTTTAGAATTCAAATTGCGAGCGTTAATCCATTGCTTTTTCATACCCGGCTTCTGATCTCCAAGCTCCATGGCGCTCTCGATCAGTCCGATAAAGCCCGAGCCCTCCACACGATAAAGGATCAGCGCACCGCCAGTAGCCGTTGATGTTAGTAGCCGTTGACAATTGCTTACTGACTGCACCGAGTACTTGTGCGATTTCTGTACGATGATCGGCGGCGTTGCGGGCGGCTTGTTGGCCAGCCTCGAAAGCGGCAGCAAAATCAGGCATGGTATTTCCTCGAGTAAAGACTACTTAGCACGGAGTAATGGTCGCACACATATGGGCTTATCATCCGCGCGGTTAGGTTCGGTGATGAAATTATCAGACTTTTCTGTTCGTTAAGGATTAGGAGGCCGTCTGCCAAAAATGCAGAAGAGAAAATGATTTGATCGTATGTCGTCCATTCAATGTCGTTGCCTCTATCGAAATAGTGTGTACCGCAAACACTTTTTGAAATAGCGGAAGCGACGTGAGGATTGGATTCGCCGGACGTTCGCCAGAAGGGATTATAAAAGTAACCGGACCTTTTCCGCACAAGCGTCCTATCACGCGACGCTAAAAGGCTAGTGGCGAGTGAGGGAGAAAACGGGTCATCGTTGTAATCTCCCATCAACACGATAAAAGGATAGTCCTCGCCTTGACTCACCGCCTTCGCATTTTGGTGTAGAAACTTTCAGTATTCGGTACAGACTGGACTAGTCTCGGCCATTCGCGCCCGGTTCGGCCAATGCGAAACCGCTACGTCGAACCTTTTTTCAGCGAAGAAACGCATGATGGCTTGTAGGTCTTAGTGACTAACCTCAGCAAGGCCCAAGATCGCAAAGTCGAGCAACTGATACATTTCCTTCAATTGGTCGGTGATGAATAAAAGGTCAATGGCCGTTGAACGTGGCGTTTTCTTGTTAATCGGCGGCGAAAGCGCTGTGTTCCACCAAATCGTCGACAATTCGTTTACTACGGTCCGGCCCGTTTTATAAGATCCCCATCATTATTTGGTGCCGTCATGGCCATATCTTCCGGGGACGGATTCAAGGTTATTCCATATTAATGTCGGTATGTTGTCGTTTCGCATAATAGGCAGCCATTTTTTCTAGCAAGCGTTTTTTTCGGCCTGAACATATACACTGAGGTCGTTTGCAGCGACTCATGGCCCAAAACCTTTTGTACGACGTCTACCGGAACATTGTCTGCGACTGATCTCGTCCCAAATGTGTGCTTAAAAGCGTGCGCATTTACCACCTGAAGAATAGCCCGCTTATCGAGGCTGAGATCGTTCGTGGTCTCAACAATGAGCGCCATCATGCCGTGACACCAGGCGGTTGATACCGTCCGCCCGATAGCCTTGCTCTTGCCGTTTGCCGATGCTTAGCCAAGGCCGCTGGCGTACGGGGAATCGTGAGCGGCGCCAGCAACGGTGCCAATTCCATCGGCAAATCGAAGTCGCGGCCGCGATCTGCCCAATGCGCCCACTGCTTCTTCGCGACGCAGTCCCGAGTCATCCATGAACAACACGGCTGCTTGAAACACGCGCCATTGTGTCGCCGGCACAGCCCGCGTCGATATTCCTTTCGCAAAGCGTATTGAGCTCGTCGCCCAACCGTTGCCAGAATGTTGCCGGCAAGGTAGCGCACATCGACCAGCCACGAGAATGCGACCCGCAGGGCGCGCACTGCTTAGGTTCAAGCAGTCGTTGCAACACCATCATTTAGGTTGCGAATATTAACTCTTCAAACGCCTCGGCTGGTGTCTTCCAATCGAGGGCTTTGCGTGGTCTGCAATTAAGCGCGTTCGCAACTGCGTCGAGTTCTCGCTCGGAGTATCGACTAATGTCGGTGCCTTTAGCAGGCTGTTGAAATTGGGTACCGTGTAAGCGAGGTTTGAGGGACAAGCGTTATGGATATCGTGTTCATAATCTTTGGCGATGGATGCGATGCGCGGATTGGATGAGATGCAAGAACCTCTGTTTACTACGGTTAAGCTGGAGGATTTCGTCCCGGCGGATCACCCGCTGAGACCAATTCGACTGCTGGTCAACGAAGCGTTGAAATGGCTTAACGGGCTGTTTGGCGTCATCTATGCCGACACCGGCCGTGCCTCGATTGCACCCGAGAAGCTGCTGCGTGCGCTGCTCCTGCAGGTGTTCTACTCGGTGCGCAGCGAGCGCATGCTGATGGAGCAGATGCGCTACAACCTGCTGTTTCGCTGGTTCATTGGACTGGCGGATCGAAGACGCCGTGTGGGACCACTAGGTGTTCTCGAAGAACCGCGACCGGTTGCTCGAGCACGAAGTCGTGGACCGCGTTCTTCACCGAAGTCATGAGTCTGGCCGACAAACGGGGCTTGCTGTCCAGAGAGCATTTCTCGGTGGACGGTACGCTGATTCAGGCATGGGCGAGTCACAAGAGCTTCCGTGCGAAGGACGGCTCAGGCGATGGACCACCGCCGCCAAGCAGCGGGCGCAATGCCGACACGGACTGGAAGGGCAAGCGACGCAGCAACGATACGCATGAGTCGAGCACGGATCCGGATGCACGTCTGTTCAAGAAGAGCAAAAAGAGTCCAGCCATCCTGTGCTACCAGGGACACATCCTGATGGAGAACCGCTCGGGGCTGGTGGTCAGCGCCGTGGTCAGTCATG
>LGTG01000635.1 GCA_001190015.1 Candidatus Burkholderia crenata | reverse complement strand
CCGCGGCGCATGGGCAGCGAAAAGTCGATGGGATTGCGTAGCAGGGCGCGTAAATAGTTGATAGGGGCCTTGGCGAGCTTCAAATGGTTCCAGGTTGCCTCGACGACGTCGGAGAGTCGCTTGCCCTGTTCCCGCGCTTCGCGCATCAGCTTGAAAATCAAGAAATCGAAAAGTCCCAGGGCGCGCAGGCGTTGAAGGTCCGCTGGCACTTGCCCCGGTTGTCTCTTTTGAGAAGAAGGAGGGTCAAGATCTTTATGTATACCACCGTCTGCCACGGTGGCAGACGGTGGCGTAAATGAAGCGGTGGGTGCGGCGCTCGGCGGCGTCGTACCATTGGCGTTAGGGATTGCGATCTTGGACGTAGCGGGGTCAACGAGACCGAGGAGGACTGCGGCACGCTCCGTGAGGTGAAGGTAGGAACGGCCAAAAAGACCGGCGTCAACGTAGCGGGATTGGGGGCGACGTTCAATCATGCCCGCGGCTTCAAGATCTTCTAGGCTGCGATAAAGGGTTCGCATGGAAAGCATCGCGCGTCCAGTGAGTAGTTCGCGCCGGGCATAGATGGCAGCGTAGGGCTTGGAGGCATCAACGGTGCGGGCGAGTGCGGCGAGCATTGCTCGGGCGCGCTGGGGGAGCTGTTCAGTGCGACTGGCCCGGAAGGCTGCGCGGAAAATGATCCACGGTAGATTTACGGATTCGGCGCGATAAGCGGAAAGGGCGTCGCAATCGTCGGGATACAAACCACCCTCGCCAGCAACGAAGTGTTGCGCGATAGACATGTCAAAGAGAACCATTCAAAAAGGGTAGTTTTGCCTTGACTGTCTTTCTAGTTGCGCTACACTCCGAACTTGTGAAAGCTCTTTCCGATAAGTAGTCGGGGAGTGTTTTGCAGGGGGACAATCAAGCCCTTGTATTCAAAAGCCTTCGGCGCCAACCGAAGGCTTTTGTTTTTTCAGCTTCAATTCATCGTGAGACCTCGCGCACGGATGTTAGTAAGTAGTTGATTTTTAATAAAATTCCAGTGGAATAAAAATTCTCGCGGATTTAATTTTAACGTAAGCTTTTGATTTAATTGTGAATTTATTTTAAATATTATTTTTCGCCAATTAGCTCGGTTTTGATAAATTCCGCAATTTTTCCGCTCCAGTCAGTTGCCAACGCCTGGCCATCTTTCCCGCTGAATCTCAACCCTATGACAGTGTTTCTCACGGACATTTCACACACTTTGCGCTTGCCGCGGCTAAACGTCTGAACCGTGGGTAAGCTAGCAACTTTTGGCTTTGGTGAGGCAAGCGCGATAGCTTTTTCCTGGGTAAGCGTGGAATCTGCTACAAGCCGTCCAATGGCCTCAACTACTTGATTGCCTTGCCCTTGCTCGGAAAGCATTGCTAGTTTTTGTGCTGCATGTCCTCCCAGCTTATGGGGACTTTTTGCTATCAAATCCTTTGCTTTTTGTGGCAGATTCGCGAACGAAAAAATTCGAGCAACATGTCCTTGAGTTAGTCCAGACAATCGGATGATGTCTGATTGAGAGAATCCAGAAAGCTTTCTCATTCGCTCGAATTGTCGATATTTCTCAAAATCGGGCAGGGATGGAGCCAGAAGATTTGAGAAGGCTGCCCCCATCTCTGCTTCATCCTGTGTGCCAAAAAACTGGACCGCTTTGATCCGCTCCCGCTCGAGTTCGCGATAAATGTGTACTCGGTTGTGACCAGAGATGATTTCGTTTTTACCATCGGCAACCGGCATATAGACGATCGGATGGATCAGCGCACTTGCTTCAAGGTTCGATCTAAGTTCAGCATATTCTTCAGTGGAAAGTATGCGGCGACGTCCAGGGACCTCTATTAAGGAGTTTACGAGGACGTCCTCCGCCGCGCTTGTTGGCGATGCTTCGAGTCTCGCGAGTTGCTGCCGCGCCTCGGCAAGCGAAGACTCCAGTGTTACGCGAGTCGCTTCAGCCTGAGCTGCGCGTGATTCCGCTGCATCTGCTCGATCGATGGCATCGTTGACCCGAAGTTGGGCATCGAGTAGTCGGCCAGTGGAAGTTGCTGGCGCATTTTCCGAAATTGATCCCATGCGCTTAGAGCGTTCAACGTCAATGCCGCTGGTACGTTCCGCCATTTTCTTTGCCATGCTCATTTAGATACCTCCTTCACCCACGCTCGAACCAACTGGCTGTCGAGATATTCAGTGAAACGGTCAAAGGGTTCCCGAATACGCGCGTAGGATGTGCTGTTAACATCAGCTTTGTTCACGTCATAGATTGTCGACAGCATTGCCGCGGCGCTGACTTGCACACTCGACTCTGGAAGCAAAATCGGTAGCACGCGGGCGCCGTATGCTTTGTGGAGCCAGCCCTGAACTACACGTGAAAGTTCGGTGTTTTTGACTTTTGTCATAACCACCTTAACGAAGTCGTATCGTTTTTCCGTGCGAACATTGGGTAGACGTCTTGCCACCTCTGAAAAAAGGCGCCAGAACTGAGTCGAACTTGCAAAATCCATCCCTTCGGGCGGGCAGGGGAGGATTATTGCGTCGGAGCTAACGAGGGCATTCGTTGTCAGTTGGCTCAGCGCAGGCGGCGTATCTATGATGACGACGTCGTAATCGGCCAGTACCGGCATTAATCCTCTGTTGAGAATGTCCCAAAATTCAAATTTGCGGTCGGACAGCAATTTAGCTGGAACTTCAAATTCAACGTCGGATAGCGCGATGCGCGCAGGAACTAAATCGAGGTTGTGCCAGTAGGTATGACGAATTGCATAACGCACATTTGGTTCATCCCCGTAGAATAGAGGGAGGAGGGTTGTGTCGTCAGTAACTTCGGTTTCTGGAGCATATCCGCATAGCTGTGTCGTCGAGCCCTGCGGGTCACAATCAATGATCAGTACCTTCCGCCCTAAGAGCGTGAGTCCCTGCGCGGCCGAAACAGCTGTCGTAGTTTTGGTCGCGCCCCCTTTAAAGTTGGCGATGGCGAAGACCCGAGCGCGCGCGCCAAAGGGGCGCAATTGGCGCTTGGAGGTCGCTTTGATCCAGGTAATAGTTTCTTCGAGGGTGAATACCTTAGCGCGGCCTGATCCAGTTGATATGCCCGTTGGCAAATCACCCTTGCTACTAAGATACTTCACGCGAGCTTTATCAATCCCGCAAAGCGCTGCCAAGGTCGCGCTTGTAAATGACGGTGCTTTTTTTCGAGGGTAAGGTTCAAGCATTGCATCGCGGATCTGATCCAGCACGTCGCCCGCCTGATTTGAGAGATCTACAAGGTCATCTATCGAAACGGACTCCTCGACGTCTGGGATTCTAGTGGTAGAAAGGTCTGAAGCGTTCACGATGCTGTTCCTTGTCGCGGTTAGCGGGAACTTTCCCGGTTTTTTGTAAAAATTACAATAACCGGTATAATAACTTCGTAGCTGGTTAACTTCAAGTAAATTCTTAGTCGTGGAACACCTAAGATTGCTGAGCAGCCGTGCGAAGTGTTTAGTGCTCTAAAGGCTAAGGTCCAACCGGTGCCTTGTGCCACCACTATCCCGCGACTCTTGACCATCGAGATTTACGCCACACACATATATTGCTCTGGCACTGAGAACGACGGAGCATCGAAGCGTGCAAGAGTGTCTACTTCTGCCGAAAGGCAACTAACTATTTGCCCCGACGTTTTCTAGTCTAGAGGAGTGTTTAGGCGGCAGACATTCTCAACCCAATGTCCGTCACCCAACGCAATGCACCACATTCCCGTAGATTTGGTGTAAATTACCAAAATAAGCCAAGTAAGCAAAATCCGCTTTACTCCACAAGGCAGAGGTGCACGTTGTTCAACCTAAGTCTTCTTAAACGCTTGTCGTTGAATGACCCATTACCCTCTAGGTCGACCCGCGAGAGGCTGGATGCTCTCGAGCGCGGGCTTGCTCTAGAAATTGCGCAGTATCGCCCCTTTCTTAGTGATAACCCGTCAGTAGGGCGGTCATTCAGACCCGCGGATTTAGTGAAACCTGTGATTCTCCATGCGTCAGCACAAGCATGGGATGAAGATGCCATGGAAGACCTTGTTTCAACTGAAGCAATTTCTGACGCGCTTGAAAAAGCCAATGCCAAGTTTGTTCCCGCGTTCAAAAGCTTGGGAATGGACGAGCGGCTGCTTTCGCTTTTTTCTTCATGGGTTGAGCTGAACGTCAATGCGAGACTGTTACAGCAGCAATTCGAATTGGAGCGGCTAGCTGATCTTCGAGCAGGGCAGTTACATTCAAGTGTTCGGCCAGTTGTACCAGAGAGTCCGGTGGCGTTGCTCTCAGCACATGATCTGGGCCAGCAGCTTGGAGTTACCGACGAGACGGTTAGAAATCGAGAGGCAGCAGGCGAGTTTTTCTCGATCTTGCCACATGGAAAGAAGCGTGGCCGTGGATATCCCGCATTTCAGGCGTGGCCAAATATTGTCGGTACCCCTCTTAAACGCGTGCTCGATGCGCTTGGTAGCGACATTACAGGGCCAACCGCATATGGATTTTTTACTGCGAAATCGGACTTGCTGGGCGACCTTAGCCCTGTGGAATGCTTAGGCGGTGTTTTGACGGCTGAACGAAAACTGTCAGATGCTGCCCTTGCGTTACTCGACGGCGATAAAAGCGAACGGTTGGCCGCTGTGCTGCAAGTTGTGGCAGTCTATGTAGCGGAACTGGGTCAATGAGCGCCGGCGCGCCGACGGTTAACTTTGAGAGTTGGCAACTTTAGCTCGAATTGGTCGAGGGATCGAGCCTTAACCTTGTCCGATTATTTCGTCGTGATGGAGGTGATTGGGAACCACCCGGCGAATTAAACCGGTCGTTGCAACATCTCGAAATTTGGAGGTGTTAAATGGGGCGACCGCGGAGCTGGGGCTCGCAACAAACCGGGAGGCCGATGATGCCATCGCCGGGCAGGCCAGGTGTCAATCAGTTTGAGACGAAGCAAGCGTTCTGGAAATTTATTGCCGAGGGAATGGAAAGTGACGCTGCGGCGCTGGCCTGCGGCGTGTCACAACCGTTGGGTCCGCGATGGTTTCGCGAAGTCGGCGGTATGCCGCCGATTGAGTTAATGCCTCGCTCGGGCCTATACCTATCATTCTCAGAACGTGAGAAGATTGCGCTGCTGTGGGCTCAAGGTTACGGGATTCGAGAGATCGCACGAAGGCTAGGTCGGTCGCCGTCGACTATCTCGCGCGAATTGCGCCGGAACGCGGCTACACGTGGTGGTACGCTAATCTATCGGGCAACAGTCGCGCAGTGGAAAGCAGAGCGAGTGGCTGAACGGCCGAAGGCCGTCAAGCTCGCAGGGAGCGAACGGCTACGAACATATGTGCAGAGCCGATTGGCCGGAGCGGTCGCCGATTGCGGGTTGACTTTCCTGATGATGAGTCTATGCGGATCTTACACGAAGCCATCTATCAGGCGCTTTACATACAAGGCCGCGGCGCGTTGCGACGTGAATTGTCCGCATGTCTGCGCACGGGCCTGGCACTGTGCGTGCCGCGCGCTAGAACGAGACAACGGGGCAAAAGTTTTATCACCTCCGAGGTCATGATCAGTGAGCGCCCGATCGAAGCTGCAGATCGCGCCGTGCCGGGTGACTGGGAAGGCGACCTGATCATCCGGCCTGAACAGCTCTGCGATTGGTACCTTGGTTGAACGAACAACCCGCTTCACCATGCTTCTACATCTTTCACCCATGCCAGGCCACGGCTCCGGTGCGCGACTGAAGAACGAGCCGGCGTTAGCTGGTCACGCAGCCGAGGCTGTGCGCAATGCTATCGCCGCGAAGATGGCCATGCTGCCTGATTACTTATGCAAATCGCTGACTTGGGATCAGGGAGCCGAAATGGCGCAGCACGCGCAGCTAAAGATCGACACAGGTTTGTCGATTTATTTCTGTGATCCACGAAGTCCGTGGCAACGCGGGACTGACGAAAACACTAACGGGCTGCTCCGACATTAGTCGATACTCCGAGCGAGAACTCGAGGCAGTTGCGAACGCGCTTAATTGCAGACTACGCAAAGCCCTCGATTGGAAGACATCAGCCGAGGCGTTTGAAGAGTTAATATTCGCAACATAAATGATGGTATTGCAATGACTGCTTGAACCTAAGCGTGTCGAACCGATCAGCTCGGGTCGCTTTCGTTTGTACGAGAATTCAGTCGTGTCTTGCAATATTAGTACGAGATTAGTACGAGACTTCCTGATGCAGCAAACCGGCTCCGGGTAGCTTTAAAGTGCCCACTCAAGATGACTTGTTCGCTGACCTTGGGATTGGACAGAAACCGGTAGGCCGCTTTCGTGTTGCACCAATCCTGAAAGACCATCGGAATGCTCTGCCCGATACACGACCACAGGCGTTCGAGAACCAGGCGGAATCTTTTGCCAAGACGCTCATCGCGAAACCGGCTTTGTCCCGCTTCTTCGTTCAGCCACGCATTAGCATCACAGGCTTCTTCCGATGCACGCTTTTGACCGCCTCTGTTCGTCATCGCCGTCCCTCATCAACTAATCTTGCAACGACGTTAACATAAAGGATTCCTTATTAATAGAGAATCGTAGAAAAATATGGATAATTGCAAGCTTGAAGAAGCGCTTACGCAACAACATTCTGATTCCCACACAAGATAAAAAATCACCTTGGCACGCATGCTATAGTCTTCGATAGACGGGGGTGCAAATCCCCTAAACGGCGGCGTTGGGTTGAATAGAAGCGAAGTGACCAGGGGCCGTTGTTGCTAGCCCGTGGTTATCGGCTTGCTCGTGCTCGGAATGGATCGTCGACATCGGTCAGGCGGGTGCTTGCTCGGCGGACCAGTTGTCCGGGATCAGGAAGTCGAGCCCGCAGGTGATCCCGGAAGGCAACTGATGGCGCATCTCATGATGTCTTCTTCTCGGCCTTAGCCGCACTGCGCTTCTTCGTGCGTTGCTCAGCGCGTTTACGTGCCTCTTTCACCCGATAGGACTCGCCCTCGATCACCACGACTTCTGCACGATGCACTAGTCGGTCAACAAGGGAGATGACGCAAGCCGCATTCGGAAACACCTCATGCCATTCTGCGAACGGTCGATTTGTTGTAACCACCGTTGATGCAACGCCGTATTTCCTGCTGACGAGTTCGAACAGCAGATCGGCGTGGCGGTTCGAGTACGAGAGGTATCCGACCTCGTCGATCACGAGGACGTCGGGCTGAGGCATAGCGGTTCTGTCGGCGGCGCAAAGCCGAATCGCTATCGAGCGCGGCCAATTCACCGAGCATCTGGCCGGCGGTCGTGAACAAGGCAGTGTGGTCCTGCACGATTGCCTGATAGGCGAGATTGAGCGCTAAGGTCGATTTGCCGACGCCGTTTGGACCGATCAGCACGACGTTAGCGGTGTCCTTGACGAACTCAAGCGCCATCGGCTCTTCGACGGCGGTACGATCGCACCGATTGGGCCACGCCCAATCGAAGTCGCACAACGCTTTGAAGCTGCCCAGGTGAGCATCGCGAATGTGTCGCTAGAGAACGACGTCCGCGCTCGTCCTCTTCCCACTGCAGCAGAGGTCCAATCCACTGCTCGGACACCGCGTCAGGCCAATGCGCCAGTAATCCACAGGCGCAAGGCGTGTGCGCGGGTTTGTAGTGCATCAGGCGTGTTCATCGGCGTCTCCCGTGATCTGGTCGTAAATGTCGAGCCGATGGGGCGTCACGAGCGTTTTTTTCTTGCGCACGTGTTCGGGCAACGGGATCGCGACCGGTGGAGGCGCCTGGTGTGCCTCACGCCGGCGCTCCAGCGCCAGACGGACCGGATTTTAGGATGAGGCGCCGTGCCACTGGCGAGGCTCTCCTCAATGGCAGCCTGCTCAGCGGCGCGCAGCATCGGGGCCTGACTGGCCGGCGCGGCCCGGCTCAGATGGTCCAGGCCACGATGGTGACGAGCTTCGCGCTTGCGCTCGACGAGGCCTTCGATGTGCGCTGCAATTTCGTTTTGTGCGCCGCGATCGTAACTACGCTCATGGGTGGCGAGCAGATTGGCGCCGTCGAGAATGCGGACTTGCTGTGCATCGGCCCGTACCGCGAGCGTGCGGCGCACGTGCGTATGCGGGATCGTGTAATCGTTCAGGTCGAAGCGAACATACGGCGTCTTGTTAACCTGCACAGCCAGTTGCAGTTCGCACGGGTACGGATTCTCCGGCAGGGCCAATAGACTGGGCTGTTCGCGGGCGAAGGCTTCACGCACGGTGATGTTGGGCTCTTACCGGCACGGTCGATCGGCCGCAGGTCCGGGGCACCAGAGTGCGGCCTGTGCATTCAGGTCATCGAGGTCAACGAATTTGCGGGCGGCAAAGAAGTTCTCGCGTACAAACCGGATTGCCCTCTTGGCGCGGCCCTTCTCGTTGCCCCTGGCTACTGCCACGGGTCGGGGCTCGTAGCGGTGATGTGCCGCGAACGCCAGCAGCGTTGGATTGAAGCGGATCGCGTCGCCCTGGCGTTCGAGCACTGCACTTTTAAGGTTGTCGTACAGGATGCTCCTTGGGACGCCGGACCATGCCGAGAAGGCACCGGCGTGACCGGCCAGGAAGCTGTCCATACGCGTATCGAGGAAGAAGCGCAGATAGATCATCTGCCGCGACCACGACAGAACCATCACAAAGGCCATCAGGGACCGGCGCGCCAGTCCGATCTGCAGGTGGCCAAAGCTTCCCCAGTCGCATTGACTTTGTTCTCCTGGCAAGGCGCGAAGCCGAATGTACGCCTCGGTCACCGGGCGCGGACGATGAAGCGAAACCAGGTGTCTGAAGTGGTGATGACCGCCGCGGTAGCCCCGCTCATAAACCATCGCATACAGGCGCTGGCCGTGAGTGAAGGAAACTTCTTCAGCGTCTCATGGATGAATGGCAGGTAGGCATCGATTTGTGAGGGCCGCAGCACGGGGCCGATTCTGGGCAGGCCGGCCTGCGCCAGTACGCGCTGGACGCCGGTGCCGCGGTGCACGTGCAACTGGCGCGCGATGGTGCCACAGCGCCACTTCTCGACGTGGTAGTAGCGCAGGATCTGTGCTTCAAGTTCGGTTTCGATGGTCATGGGTCATGTCCTGTGAAATGCGTAAGGAATGCAAACATCACGGAAGACCCGACGGCGAAGTGGCCCCAGGCGTACGAAGCCCGAACACACGCATTTGCAGAAGTGGCAATGTTCTGGCACAGGTGCGGCGGTGATGGGTGCCGATGATGTGGCCCGCCGACGTCGTCGAGGTCGGTGCCATTAGAGCATTGGCGGCTGGCCTCACGCATGCTGGATTGGCGCGAAAGCTCGGAGCAGTCGCTATTGCAATAGATCTGGCCGCGGTCGCAACGGCGGCAAATAATGACCTGCGCCCGACAGCGCACGCATACAAACAGTCGGCCTGACGCCGGCATTGAGAATCCCCGTCAATGCCGATGCGATATCGACAGGGCTGACGAGGCGTGCAATACTTGGCGCACACTCGTGCCCCGTCGTACGCGTGTTGGGTTCGACACCGGAATGAACCTGGCAGTTTGGGCCGGTGTCGGACCTGTTTGTTCGGCGGTAGGTAAAACCTTCTTCTACCGCATTCCGACTCTTGCGTTACCCCCTTAAGAAACGAGCTGCACCGGGCGCGTATGCACTCGCCCTTCGGGCTCCTTCCGACGCACCCGAGACCTGCTTATCGGCACCTCTGCTGGTCGTCAAAAGACCGTTCTGCAGAACAAGATCGTTCCGCATTTCTGATCGACGTCGCCATCTGGCGTCGCTTTCTGACCGCCGTTCACACCGCTGCCGCGTAATTGCGAAGCAAGATTGCGCAAGGCGAATGAAGGCTGCACAATTTTTGTCAACGCCTCGACCGCCCTTCTGCCGATCGCGTCGACTTTTCCACCGCACCTGTCCGGCTATTGATCAAACCGGTTCTCCATAGCAGAATCCGGTCTCTACCGGTGAGTGTTTGCGGGTGCCGCCGGTGAGCCTTTTCAGGAGAACCGGACCGATGTCTACCCCCAATGCTGGTGTGCATGGCACGCTGCAGCTGCTCACCGAGATCGACCCGGTCTCCGAAATGATCCGGCGCGCCGTGCGCCTTGAAGCCGCCCCCGACGGCCGCAGCGTGCTGCTGATCGACACCGACTCGCGCAAACCCGGCATCCACCGCGAAATACGCTACGAGATCACGCCCGCCGAGCTGATCGCCGCGATCCGCGCACGAGGCACCGAATTGCGCGCCGATCTCTGCGAAGAGCAGCATGCCGGTGTTGCCGGGCACGGCTGAGACCCGGCCGGACCGCGCCTGAACCCCGCGCTGTTCCGGCAGGTCGCGGCGATGCCCGCGGAGCCTGAATGGTTCGCGAACCACACACGGACTTCGCCGGCAATCCGCGCGACCTGATAACCCACGCCAGCCTCTCCATTGCATGGATCGAGACCGCGCTGCGCCGCTGGCGCGCGCGGCCCCGTACAGTCATTGGAAATACCGTATCGCCAGTCGAGGCGCTCGACGGATTGCATGCGTGGATGACGGCAAGGCATCAAACCGCCGTGCGCTGGATCGACCTCATTTTTATCGAGCGACACGCACTGGGCATTCTATATCCACATCCAGTTGGTTACGCATGGCCGGGGCAGTAGCCTGTGACCGACGAAGCCGTCGACGTGCAAGGTGTCGGCGCACTCGATGCGCCAGCCACAAAAGCATAACGACATCACGGACCGTCTCAGGACCACTGCCCGCGAAGGCCATCGCGAAGCACTAGCCAAACAACGCGTGGCGACCACCGTCAGAAAAGCGTGGTTTGGTGATCGCTGACGCCGCAACGATCGGCTGGCTAAGCTCCCGGGTGCGCCGGCGGTACGCCGAACAGACATCCCAACGCGGCAAACTCGGCACTGCTGATCTGATCAAGGTCGATTGTCCCCAGGCGCTGTTCGAGCTGGGCCAGCGTAAAACTCTGCATCGGTTCCATATGTCCTTATAAAAATAACATCCCGGTTACAGGCAGGTGAACGAAATCCCTTTGTGGCATCGTGCGGCCCAGGCTTCGTCAGCCGTTTGTAACCCTGAACCGCATCAGGCATCGGACCGCGCGTTCAGTCGAGGTCGAACAAAGCCCGGTCTGCTGGCCGCATCAGAGCCTCGTCCATCATTTGCCTGAACTCGGCCTCGTCCATTTCTCGGCGCTCAACGCGCCGCAGGACAGCCTCACCCACGAGCGTGAGCTTGCGTGCCCGGTCGGTTTTGCTCCCCTTGTATGCCTTGCGGCGCGCCTTGTCGGACGCTCTTGGTGCCTCCTTTAGCGCGTTCAGCTTCTGCTCCGTCGCGGCCAGCCGGTTTTTCAGCAATGTCATCGATGGCTCTTTGCAGGAGTTCGGGGAAATGGTATGCGGCCTGGGCTTCCATCCTGATGCTTCGCATCGGCCGACGCGTGTTCCGCATGCTTCAGAGACAGTCCGGCCGGACAGGGCGTAACCTTACCGCGCCCGTCCGTCACGGAAGTGCCCGTGTGCTCACCGATGGCCCTGACGCGGACGGTTCACGCCGGTCGCGGAATGGATCAGCAGAAGAGCTAATAGTCCGCGCGGGCGTCTATGTCAAGCCATCCAAAACCATTTCTTGCGTTACACAAACGTCTTTACGATGGAAAATCCGATAGAAAACAGAAGCCGTACGCGTGGATCGCCGTGCGCTACCCAAACTGGCTCGCAGTGTGACGCTCGCCGAAATCGAGGCTTCGATCTGTTACTGGCGCGGCCAGGGTTGTGGGTATTTCAGCATAGGGCTCTCTCCGGGTGAAGAACAGGCGCAGGTACTCGAGCAACTCTATGCGCGACTGCTCGGAGGCACCCGCGCAATTACCCGTTCAGCCTGATCTCCGGAACAACCTGTTTCTGGGTACACGGCAATTCAGATTGCGCAAAGCCATGAAACGCGATACCCCGCAACATACACTTTATCTCGACATGCCAGCCCGCGATGTCCTAGATTTTATGATCAAGACGGAAGATCCTTTTCAATGCCGTCTGGCATTTACGGACGCCCTATGACGAGGCACACACCCATCACGTTTATTGCGAATTGCGGCATGGCGATGTCGTGCAGGCCCGCGCGGCAATCGCCGCCGGCGGTATCGGGGAAAAATAGCACCTGCTACCGGACAGGCCTTGATATCCGCTGGTGGGGTACCGGTATCTGAAATACGGCCGGCGCAATCTCCCACATATTGAACTTTTATAAATGACGCACTATGCTACGTTAACCTGAATGAAACAGCGCGACTTCCGGTTACCACGTTTCATTCAATGTGCATACTGGATTTTCCATTCTTTAAATGGCGCACTCGCAAAAACAATCCCGGGACACATGACATTAACACTGGCCAGTCTGCCAGTCTTCTTGCCCAGATAAAATTCGGTCGCTAGTATAGCGCCACGCAGTTTGCCCAGCGCTATGCCGAATCCACCGAGGCTGTTCGCGACATGCTGACCGCGCTCGTGCATCAGGGACGCCTGCGGACATGCCGGCGATCATGGTAGACGTTCTACTTCAGCGACACGACCGCCGGTTGCCCGACACACAGCGGACGGCAACCTGTCCCGGATACGAGGCGCAGTTTGCGTTACAACGCTCACTCGTTTTGTTGTCGCGCGGGCGTATTCGCTAGGACATGCGCTGCTGCGGCAGGAACTTGAGAGACAGATCGACGCAACTACCCGGGATCGGGAATACCGCGCACGGCTACGGCAATTTGCGCGAACTGCGCCGCTCGAACGCCTTTTCGCGTTGTACGAACAGCATCGTCCCGCGCGCGGTGGCGGCGTCAAGGAGCGGCGCGAGGCATGACGTGTCGTTCCGGGTCCGGCGCCCATCACATCGACCCATGCCCCCATGGACACTCCTGATAATCGTCTGGCCGCGACAGCTATCCAGCTACCAGCAGCGGCTAAGGAATTAAAGGGAAGCGGGAGGGCCGCCGATAAGGCGAGGAGGGCTCCAGGCAAACAGAGCCGACCACGATCGCACCGTACGGTCGAACATCCGGACATGAAAACCTGCGAGCGGTTCCGGCACCGGTTGTGCGCCGCGACCGGGCTCCAGGGTAACGATTCATTTAACGCGCCGCTTGTCGTGTGGGCAGCGTGCACTCGCCGCGCAATGGCATGGCGACTGATCCGGCAATGGTGAGCGGACGACTGGCCACTGACACATTCAATGTGCACGAGAAAACGCCGGGCGGGCGCCCGGCCGGAATGGCCGTGGGGCGGTCACACAAAGAAGAGCGTATCAGGAAGATCGACAACTACCAGCAAATCAGCACTTGCCACATGCAGTATCGCTCAACGGCTTCGTTGCGGGGAACGGCTGATTCGCTATCCAGCATGGATATTCGCATCGCTGATTCCGAACGCCGCCCCGGAGGGTCAGTCTTCATTCATCATAGTGCCGTCGTCGTCCTGACATTTTCGTCGCCTTCAATGGCGGGGTATCTGTACTACGGCCCTATACATCGCCATGATGTTTTTCCAGGGAATCACTGTCTATCCGGATAGCGCTGGCCACTGGCGCTTCGTGTTGGCCAGCGGCGACCGATGCGTCACGCATCCGTTGCAGTTCCGCTCGGAGGAACAGGCCCTGCAAATCGCGCGTGTGTCATCCAGTTTTGCTGCAGGAAGCCCGCGCTTGCCTCCGTCGCGGACGCGGCGCTGGACCAATAGTCCCCTGCGTCGTCACGAACCTGACCGGAGTCAGCCGCACCGATTCCCGACCGGAAGCGGTCGCTGCCAGTCAGGCGCGCTCCCGGCTCGCTAAAACAATGCCGGTCTTCGGTCGCGGACCGAACATTGAAGCGCTCGGTTCCTGCGCTGGATGTTATCGGGCCGCAACAGGTAGGGTTTTCGAGTTATTTTTTCAGCTAGCGGATATTGCTAAAGCCTCTCAGGCCGCGCCCGCTTTCTGTTTGTCGATATACCGGTCAAGCCGGGCGCTGGCTTCAATGACCGCCTGCAGCCGCGTCTCGCGTAACTGCCGGTCATGTTCATTGACGATCGTCATCAGATTGTGTATCAACGGCTCAGCGAACACCCAGACGCCGGTTTGCATACCGGTATTGAGCGTGTCAAACAGCATTCGCTCGGTTTCGTCGAACAGTGACATCGGAAGCAGTCCATGTCCCGCTTCGGTCAGAAAGGTGGTCAGGAGCAGGGTCGAGGCCATCAGGTCGGTCGCTGCCCTGTCACCGTCGCCGTCGCCGCGACGGATGAACTCGAGCGCCAACCTACCGCGGAGCACGACTTTTTCGGCATCCTCGCGTGCAGGGGGAAGAAAGAACCGCTTCGATCGACGCAATGGCATCGCCTTGTGCGCCGTGGCTGTCTTTTTCGATACTGGCATGCCTGCAATGATCTCGTTTCAATCGTAAATTACGGATACCCGATGCACTTGACATAACTAACGGGTTTCAACAGTGATGCCGCTTGCCAGACTTTCCGCCATCCCGGGGAAATGGTGGCGGACCGCCCTGCTCCTCGCCATGCTTCATTCCCATCCGCTACCTGTAGCGACCTGCAATTGAAATCGTCCGAACCTGCATTTGAAGTGCATCCGGGCCAAGGTTAACTGCAATTGATGGTGCGCACGAACCCGAATTATCTGCAAATGAACCTGCATTCAGCGGCACCGACCTGCATTCGAACACCGCGTGCCCGGATTAGCTGCAACGAGCCGATAGGCAGACTTTGGATACGGCGCGTCAATTCTTGGTTATGAGCGTGCTGAATTGGGGACATTGCTTAACAGGCTGTGGTGCTACTAACTCGTTAATTAGGCGGACCGAGAGATCTCCTGAGTTTGACTGTTCGATGGCAGCACCAAGGGATGTATATTTGTCGCCGCGTCGGTCGGACACCTCGTCAATTTCTACGGTTACCTTTGGTTGATTGAAAAGTGCCCTGAGCTGCGCAGTTGTTCGTTGTTCTCTAGCGATTTTCTCGCTGTCCTCGGGCTTTCCCGCGTCGTAGAAATTTCCGCCATGCATCGCTACTTTGAAGTAGGTGAGACCTTCCAATTTCATTTTGGCAAGAAAATCCCGAATGACCCCTACTCCGTTAACATTGTGATCCGGCTGGATGTGTGGAACACGTTGATTTTCGCTTTTCCTTTGTCACGCGATGTTCCACCGATTGCTACCGCAGTACATACGGCCATACCATCTGTAATGCAAACTTGGTTGGGTTTTGATGTTCCTGTCGCAAGAGGATACTGCGGCTCCCTGGCAGCGTTTGCGCCATAGTTGACGACTTGGTCTTTGGATAACCGGTACGAGCGCATTCCAGGAGTGGGCTCGCTCTTGATACTAAGGTATTCAAAACAAAAGAAGTACTTGATTTGAAAAACTGATATTTCCCGTTCCCTACGATACGGACGGGGGTTTCCCCATAATGACTCGAGTCGCCAAAAATTTTGCTGTCCGGTAATTTCCGATAGGTTGTGTATCCGTCCTCGTACCGGAAGCCTTCTTCGAAGACGAAGTATCCGAGTCTCTCGTCCTTTGATGGGTTAGGCGGGCGATGTGAAATCTCGCCGGCGACGTTGCCGCGATTGCTGCTTGAGCGGCGTGGGCGCTGAGCATGTTCGGAGAGCGTTCTGGATCGTCCTGTGACGTGTGAGAACTCGTTTCCCAATTGAGATCGTGTCCTCGGTCGCGTACCGGTCGAGGAGGACGGGCGCTGTATGGGTTGGGATCGGTAACTGCCTGAAAGATCGGTTCCAAGAAATGCATACGGCTGCGCTGTTGGATGCACTTCCGGAGTATTGCTGTGCGCGCGAAATGCAGGGATGCGTCCTGACTGAGAGCGGGTAGAAATCACGGAGGCCGCTCGCGATCGTGGCCCCAGTTCAGAGAGAGCCATCAATTGGGGATCTGGACCTGTCGGCCTAGGTCTACTGGTGGTCGTCCGCGCTTGTAGCTGTTCGTTCTGACAGGGCTGCGAAGGACAGACGACGTCGTGCGTTGTCGCTGCAGCGGCCTCATTAACACCTTTACTTTTTGGTACTGACTGCTTGCCGCAGAACTGCCGGCCTACGCTAGCCAGTTGCAGATAATCTTGGCATGCGGCGTTCGAATGCAGGTCCGCGCGGTTTCGATTGCAGGTCGTTACAGCTACCCATGTTCGCGAGCCGCGCATTCGCTTCGGCGACGCGAAACGCATCCGGGTCGAACGGCCCACCGAGCCAGTCGAGCAGTTCGCGCCGGGCGCCCGTCCTCCGGCGGGCAGGCGCGCCGGAAGACTGTGGCGCAGCGCGGATACCGGATGCGCGGCGGTGACACCGCGGGCTTCCCCGACTTCGGGAACGGGATCACGTCTCCCCCAGGGGGACTTTCTTCGGCGCGCGCTGTCGACCTTTCATCAGGCAACCCGGAGTGCGTCCAGCGGCGCGTCGATCGCGCAGGTGCAGTTCCGGTCCTGCGCCTCGATCGAGATCTCGACCTCCATGTCGAGCAGATCTCCTGTCCGTAGGGGATTGCCAGCAGGACCACGCCCGGTTCGACGGTCTCCGCATCACCTACCTCGAGGATCCAGTGTTCGAGCTCGCCGCGCACCCGCTCGGCCCGCGCCCCGAAGGAGGTCCCCCTGGGGGAACGACCGGCTGACACCTGAACCTGCAGCGTCAGCCGGACCCTGGCAATCTGCTCGACCGGCCCGGTATCCCCGGCGGGAGCCACCGTTGGTGGCGTTACCTCGTGACCGGATTCCAACGTGTCGTCCCACGGAGCCGGCCTTCGCCGTCGCCGATGTCGTCAGCGCCTGCATCTGCTCAAAATAACCGGCCAGTCCATGCCGCACCCTGGCCCACAGCTGCAAGGGGAACGCCCGTTCAATGCGCATCGCGTGTTCACGTATAATCGTCGCCGGGTTCGCGACGGCTTCCCACGGATTGCCAGCGAGATACCGGACCTTCACGAGCCAGTCGAATGCGGCGCGCAGCACATAGACGGCGCATTTCTGGCTGCCGGGCGTGAGGCCATCCGGGGCGAACGGTCGCCAGCGCGCCCAGCTGCGGGCGGTGCGCGGCCCGACGAACCGTTCGGCCGGCGCGGCGAGGAACGCCTTGTACGCGTTGCAGTCGTCGACGGACAGCGATGACAGCGCGGTGCCGCGTTTCGTGACAGCCCACAGCAGCAGCCGTTCGAGCTAGCGCGTGTACGCGCGGAGTGCCTGCGGCCGGTCCGGTATAGCGATGCAGCCAGGAACGGATCGCGTCCAGGTCGTGCGGCGCCTGCAGGTAGCACGGGCCAGGCGCGCGATTTGTCCCCTGCGCTTCCGACAAGGTATGCGGAAGCGCAATCCGCTTGAGTGGACCGGGTTTGCCAGCGGGGACGAGCGCGACCTGAATGGCCGCGGGCGCGGCAAGCGGCTCGGCTGCATCGACGTCGGCACCGACCGCCACCAGCTGCCGCCGCGGCGGTTGCAGCACGCGACGAGTTCGCCCAGCGTCGTGATCCCCTCCCCCGTCATTCGTCTGGCGATCAGTGGCCGGAACCACAACCCGACCGGGTGCGTCGCGAGTGGCGCCGCGATGGCGAGCTTCGACCATTCTGAGCGTGACGGCGGTCAGCTTCGCGCTGCCGTGCTGGCGGATGGACGCCTTCAGGTGGTCGGCCATCACCAGTGAACCGTGCAGCGAGATCGTCGCGCATCGCGCGCAGGTGGCGCTCGAGTGGGGCGGGATCGTCGTGGTACGGTGTCGTATCGGCATCGAAGTACAGGCGCGATGGTCGGCAGCGGGACGCGCTGCACCCAGGCACCACGCAACGCCGCGAAATCGGTGCGCGTGTACGTGCGCGGCGGTGGCAGGGTCAGCTGTTCGGCATGGTCAGTCATGGCCGTTTCCAGCGGCGAAAGCCATAGGGCAGGTTTTGTATCTCCGCCCATCGGGACGAACACTCAAGCGCCGAGAACCAAAATCCAAAGCGGCCTTTCCCGTGGCAGTCAACTCGGCGACTTCAACCGGCACATGATAGGTCGCTGATCGCGCCGACGCGGGCAATTGCGATAGTCGCGTCGGTTTCCGCCCCCAGTCGACGAACCCCAACTGGCGCAGCACTTCGACCACCGGTTCGTGCCGGTAGCGGACCACCTGACGAAAGCAGACCCGGCGCAGTCATTCGAGCACGGCTTCGTGGGACGGCAGGCCCGATGGTCCGGTTGCGCCGGTCATGATTACAGTGTCGCCTCGAGGTCGGCCAGGGTGATTAGCAGCAGCATCGGATCGATCGGCGATGCCTCAAAGCCGACGCGCTCGTAAAACGCTTTCGCCTGATCCGAGAGCGCATGCACGATCATGCCGCGGATTCCGCTCCCGATCGCGGCATTCAGCATCCGCGCAGCCCGGCGTCGCGCACGAGCTCGCCCCCCAGGCCGGCGTCTTGCTGGGTCCGGTCGACCGCGGGTCGGCCCAGGATTACCACCGGTACCGGATCCGGCATGTTGCGCCGGATCCGACCGGACGCGGCCTCGACCGCGATCGCATCCGACGCGAGCGCATAGTAGGCGCGCACGTCGCCGCCCTCACACGCGACGAAGGTGCGCGACGCGCCATTGCATTGATTCGCGAGCGCGCGGCGCTTGAGCCAGGTATCGAGACTGGCGACGCCGAAATCGAACGCATCCAGCACGTGCCCGGCGGTCAGCGGCTCGGGCGAGGTCCACGTCATGCGGCAGGCTCCCACAGCGTGCGCGTCTGCATCGTCCGGCGTAGTGCGTCATTCGGTTGAGCCGGCGCGTCCAGGCGGGCCAGGAACGCTTCGTACGCGTGCGGATCGGCCACCAGAACCACCTGTTCGGCCGCCGCGCGTGCGGCATCGAGGATGAAATCGGTGCGGGTCTTGCCGGTCGCGGACGCGGCGCGATCGATCAGGCCGCGTTCATCCGGACAGATGCGCAGATTGAGGGTGCTGCGTGGCGTGGAGGCGAGCGACATGATGGTGTTCTCTGGAAGCAGAATTTCATCATAACGGATTGCAATGACAATGTCATTACGTTATGCCCGATTAGCCGGGGCGTACCGCGATTTTCCCCTTCAAAGGCCCTCAACCGCAATGTTGCTAATAAACGTTAGCAACATTGAAAGGCCGCGCACATGACACGACGCCTGCTCACGAAGGGCGAATTCAACCGGTCGTTGCAACATCTCGAAATTTGGAGATGTTAAATGGGGTGACCGCGGAGCTGGAGCTCGCAACAAACCGGGAGGCCAATGATGCCATCGCTGGGCAGGCCAGGTGTCAGTTTGAGACGAAGCAAGCGTTCTGGAAATTTATTGCCGAGGGAATGGAAAGTGACGCTGCGGCGCTGGCCTGCGGCGTGTCCCAATCGTTGGGTCCGCGATGGTTTCGCGAAGCCGGCGGCATGCCGCCGATTGAGTTGGTGCCTCGCTCGGGCCGATACCTATCATTCTCAGAACGTGAGGAGATTGCGCTGCTGTGGGCTCAAGATTATGGGATTCGAGAGATCGCACGAAGGCTAGGTCGGTCGCCGTCGACTATCTCGCGCGAATTGCGCCGGAACGCGGCTACACGTGGTGGTACGCTAATCTATCGGGCAACAGTCGCGCAGTGGAAGGCAGCGCGAGCGGCCAAACGGCCGAAGGCCGTCAAGCTCGCAGAAAGCGAACGGCTACGAATATATGTGCAGAGCCGATTGGCCGGAGCGGTCGCTGATTTGCACGGCAGGCCGATTGCGGGTTGACTTTCCTGATGATGAGTCTATGCGGATCTCACACGAAGCCATCTATCAGGCGCTTTACATACAAGGCCGCGGCGCGTTGCGACGTGAATTGTCCGCATGTCTGCGCACGGGCCGGGCAC
>LGTG01000634.1 GCA_001190015.1 Candidatus Burkholderia crenata | reverse complement strand
TCTTTTGCCAAGACGCTCATCGCGAAACCGGCTTTGTCCCGCTTCCTCGTTCAGCCACGCATTAGCATCACAGGCTTCTTCCGATGCACGCTTTCGACCGCCTCTGTTCGTCATCGCCGTCCCTCATCAACTAATCTTGCAACGACGCTAACAGAAAGGATTCTTTATTAACAGAGAATCGTAGAAAAATATGGGTAATTGCAAGGGTTTGAGGGACAAACGTTATGGATATCATCGTGTTCATAATCTTTGGCGATGGATGCGATGCGTGGATTGGATGAGATGCAAGAACCTCTGTTTACTACGGTCAAGCTGGAGGATTTCGTCCCGGCGGATCACCCGCTGAGACCAATTCGACTGCTGGTCAACGAAGCGTTGAAACGGCTCAACGGGCTGTTTGGCGTCATCTATGCCGACACCGGCCGTGCCTCGATTGCACCCGAGAAGCTGCTGCGTGCGCTGCTCCTGCAGTTGTTCTACTTGGTGCGCAGCGAGCGCATGCTGATGGAGCAGATGCGCTACAACCTGCTGTTTCGCTGGTTCATTGGACTGGCGATCGAGGACGCCGTGTGGGACCACTCGGTGTTCTCGAAGAACCGCGACCGGTTGCTCAAGCACGAAGTCGTGGAAACGTTCTTCACCGAAGTCATGAGTCTGGCCGACAAACGGGGCTTGCTGTCCAGAGAGCATTTCTCGGTGGACGGTACGCTGATTCAGGCATGGGCGAGTCACAAGAGCTTCCGTGTGAAGGACGGCTCAGACGATGGACCACCGCCGCCGAGCAGCGGGCGCAATGCCGACACGGACTGGAATGGCAAGCGACGCAGCAACGATACGCATAAGTTGAGCACGGATCCGGATGCACGTCTGTTCAAGAAGAGCAAAAAGAGTCCAGCACATCCTGTGCTACCATGAACACTCCCTGATGGAGAACCGCTCGGGGCTGGTGGTCGGCGCCGTGGTCAGTCATGCAGACGGATTCGCGGAGCGCGCGAGCACATTGCGGTTGCTTGACTGTGTGCCTGGCGGCCATGCGAAGACCGTAGGCGCTGACAAGGCTACGACACGCGCGACTTCGTGAACGATTGCCGCGTTCGCAATGTGACGCCGCCCGTCGCCCGCAACGATGAGCGCTACGGCGGCAGCGCAATTGACGGGCGCACCTCGCGGCACGCGGGCTACCGAATAAGCCAGGTCATCCGCAAACGTATCGAAGAGCATGTCGGCTGGGGCAAGACAATTGGCCGGATCCGGCAGACGGTCTATCGCGGCATCAAGCGCGTTGACCAGCACTTCAAGCTGACGATGGCCGCGAGCAATCTGACCCGCATGGCCCGAATGCCAAGCGTGGTGCCACAAGGAGCGTTGCAATGAGCCGCCATGGTGCGAGCACCGTACGGCGCCGGGCTGGCGTGCCTGCGCACTGCCTGCCAAAACCACTCGGCGAACCCGCAATTCAGCAGCAAATTGCATGTGCAAACCTCTTGAACGCTGCTTCGGTCGTCATGACGGGGCGTTTTCAACAGCCTGCTAGAAACTCGTAGCCTTTCTCGTAAGCAATCCGAAGGCGGCCGTCCAAATCGGCCGCGCTGCAAACGTTTCGGAGGGTTTCGTCGAGTTCAAGCGATTGAAGGAACCGAATTGCGTTCCCTGTGGCTTCGATAAAATATCTGTCAGCACCGCTCTCGTCGGATTCTTGCATTGCCATCTCCCCATACTGTTCGCGTAGACGTGGTGAATTAAGCCACCACTGCGCCATTTCTCAGCACCATCTTCTCAATAGACGCGATATCGGTGAAATTCTCCTTCACAATTTCTTTAAATGGCAGGCGAATGTTGAACCGTGCTTCAAGGTCGCTGACCAAAGTAACGACTGCCAACGACGTCAGTAACCCGTCTGCCAACAGACTCGTTTGCGGCTCCAGTTGTGGAACCTGGGTGTCCGGCCTCGTTCTCTCGATTAGTTTGATAACGATCGCTGTAATGCTGTCGGTCATTAGTAGAGTAGATCGCTTAGCTTGTGACACCGATAAATTCGTACAGTCAAATGTCCTTGCGGTTTACCCGGCATGTCGCCAATTTCGGCACAGCACTTCTCGCCTGGGGTTCATACGTTTCGTCTTAATGCGTACTCGCGGCGATACTATGCTCGACTAATTATTCGTGCAACGCTACTCATTAAACAAACCGTCTTGCGAATTTTCAGTTATGCAAAACGGTTACGAATGCGACGCATGCTCTTTCGAATACCCAACGTCCAGAAAAAAACTTTTCGGTCTTGACCGGTATGGTTTTTCAAAACATTGTTCCAGCATTCAACAACTAAATTCCATAGAAGGTGCATCAATCTTGCATCGGTAGATGCTTTAGATTTTTTCGCGAAGCTATGTCGATCGATTTAGTCGAAACAAGATTCCATTTTCAGTTGTTCGTATGGATATCGTCGGATACGATGAGGGAGAAATGTAATGTCAAGATCGGTTGTTTCGTTTGACTTGCGTTTTTCTTGTGTGCATAGTCCATTGGAAGTTCAAGAAGAAAAATTAAGTTTGTTCTGAGACACGATGGTGTAGTTCGTCGCTGATTCCACTCGCAGAGAGTGGATGGCGTTATCCCGTATTGAGCCCGTTTTACTGCGCACATGATTCGTCACGTCTTGGAGGTTTCATGCACGACCATCCAGAAATCGACAGCGGTTTGGACATTAGCGAATATGATCTTCCGCCGACTGAGGGAGCGCTAATAGGGCGAAGGCGGCTTGCTGTGGATTCGCCACTACTGCACAAGCCCCAGCTTCGTCATTTCTTGTTATTGAACGTTTTGCCGACGATTGGAACACTGTGCGCTATAGCATATGCGTTTTGGGTTCCCGTTCGGACGCTGGACATCGTGCTTTTCGCCGGAATGTGGCTTGTCACTGGACTTGGCATTTCTGCTGGGTATCACCGTCTTTTGTGTCACCAGTCCTACCGCGCCAAGCCCGCCCTTCGTTTCTTTCTTACCGTCGCGGGAAGTATGGCCGGTCAGGGGTCGGCCATCTCATGGGTCGCTATGCACCGGCGGCATCATCACATCGCCGATAAGAGTGGAGACGTGCATTCACCGAATTTGCATGGTACGACCCTGTCCGGACGGCTGCGCGGATTTATTCATTCGCATTTTACTTGGATGATCCGGCACGAATATCCGAATGTTATCCACTATGTTCCCGACCTACTTCGAGAGAGAAGCTTAGTCCGCACATCAAGACTTTATTTCTATTGGATTGTTCTGGGGCTTGTAATTCCTGCGGGATTTGGATGGGTGTTCGGAGGCTCGCTCGCAAGTGCCTTCAGCGGTTTCCTCTGGGGGGGGGTCGTCCGGATGTTCGTGGTTGGTCAATCCATTTCTGCATTAAACTCTGTCTTGCATCTCGTCGGAACGCGCAGGTTTCGTGGAATGGGCCGGGAAGATAACAGTCGGAATAACTGGCTTATAGGTGCGTTAGTGTGGGGCGAAGGATGGCATAACAACCATCATGCTTTCCCTTACTCAGCGTCTTTTGCCCTAGCTTGGTACAAGCTAGATCTCTCATATTGGTTTATAAAGGCGTGCGAAGGCGTGGGCCTAGCGTCAGACGTGAAAACACCGTCAAAAGAACGCATCGAATTCAGACGTGCAAAACGGCCAGAGGCTTGGGATACAGATAAGGTCGGCGGATGAACTCTGTTTATCGTTATCTCGCGGGCTAATGATTGCCAACGAGCGAAGTGGGCCGAGCAGCGATATCGTCCGAGATTATCGAAAGCGCAAGAAAACATGAAGTAAAAGTGAACGCCGACTTCACTTCCTATTTTGTCAACTTCGGCTGAGGCTAACTTGATTACCAAGTTTAATAACTCGCTTGCTGCGATGCTGCCCAGGTCACGGCTGGTTGGTCCTCGTGAGAGAGAGGCGAGGAGAGGGCGGCCATACAGGTTTCAGCTGGGCGCGAACGAATCTCTCTTCGGGCCTTCGCCTAAGGCGCTTGCGACATTGCTGTCACGAGGCAGTTCTGTTAATAGCTACTGCGATCCTACCCATTCCGATTTACGGAGTGCAATAGCATCATCTTGGGGTCAAACTAATTCGAATGTTGCCGTCGGGGAAGGAGTTGAAGGATTACTTGAGATTTGCGCGCGAGCTTTTCTGAATAAGGGTGATGTCGTCATCACAACACGGGGCACCTATCCGACCCTCTCTTATTATGTCAATAATTCCGACGCTAAAATGGTATTCCAGCCATACACTTACGACCGACAGGTCGATTTGGTTGGTATCGCCGCTGTAGCTCGACGTCAAAAAGCAAGAATGGTCTATGTGGTCAATCCGGACAATCCGACAGGAAGTTTTCTGACAGCAACGATGTTGTTAAAACTGTTGGACGACTTGCCAGAGGGCTGTGTTTTGCTGCTGGATGAAGCATACGCTGAATACGCTCCACCTGGATCTCTCCTAGATCGATCCGTTGAGAAGCACAATTTAGTTCGACTTCGCTCTTTCTCGAAAATTTATGGTTTGGCCGGCGCCCGCATTGGCTACGCTGTAGCGCATGAATCTATTATATCTTTCCTCGAACGGATAAGGCAGCGATACGGGGTTAGCAAGCTGTCGCAGGAGATGGCGGTTTCCGCATTTTTCGACGATGAATTTGTGAATGACACCAGGGAGAAGACCTTGGAGGGTTTGGCTCACTACGCCGAGATCGCCAGAGAGGTTGGCGCTTTGACGTTACCGTCGAAAGCGAATTTTTTAACTTTCGATTTTGGCAGTCGTTTTTTGGCTGATTGGGTGACCGACTGCTGCGAAAAGAACGATGTTCTGGTGATGAGACCAGACGATCCCTTACTTGACCGATGTGTGCGGGTGACCGTGGCCCCGCTCGAGGCTCGGGTGTTTCTTCGATCGGTTCTATCTGAAGCAGTGGGTACCGCGCCCGACCTGAATGAACAGCTGCGCGTCGGAAACGGATCGGCTTGACGAAGCTCAGCTATAAGAATACTTCCTCCTAGTAGGCTGTTGAAATTGGGTCCCGTGTAAGTGGGGTTTGAGGGGCAAGCGTTATGGATATCGTGTTCATAATCTGCGATGGATGCGATGCGCGGATTGGATGAGATGCAAGAACCTCTGTTTACTACGGTCAAGCTGGAGGATTTCGTCCCGGCGGATCACCCGCTGAGACCAATTCGACTGCTGGTCAACGAAGCGTTGAAAAGGCTCAACGGGTTGTTTGGCGTCATCTATGCCGACACCGGCCGCGCCTCGATTGCACCCGAGAAGCTGCTGCGTGCGCTGCTCCTGCAGGTGTTCTACTCGGTGCGCAGCAAGCGCATGCTGATGGAGCAGATGCGCTACAACCTGCTGTTTTGCTGGTCCGTTGGACTGGCGATCGAGGACGCCGTGTGGGACCATTCGGTGTTCTCGAAGAACCGCGACCGGTTGTTCGAGCACGAAGTCGTGGAAGCGTTCTTCACCGAAGTCATGAGTCTGGCCGACAAACGAGGCCTGCTGTCCAGAGAGCATTTCTCGGTGGACGATACGCTGATTCAGGCATGGGCGAGTCACAAGACCTTCCGTGCGAAGGACGGCTTAGACGATGGACCACCGCCGCCAAGCAGCGGGCGCAATGCCGACACGGACTGGAAGGGCAAGCGACGCAGCAACGATACGCATGAGTCGAGCACGGATCCGGATGCACGTCTGTTCAAGAAGAGCAAAAAGAATCCAGCCATCCTGTGCTACCACGGACACGTCCTGATGGAGAACCGCTTGGGGCTAGTGGTCAGCGCCGTGGTCAGTCATGCAGACGGATTCGCGGAGCGCGTAAGCGCATTACGGTTGCTTGACTGCGTGCCTGGCGGCCATGCGAAGACAGTAGGCGGCGCTGACAAGGCTTACGACACGCGCGACTTCGTGAACGATTGCCGCGCTCGCAATGTGACGTCGCACGTCGCCCGCAACGATGATTGCTACGGCGGTAGCGCAATTGACGGGCATACCTCGCGGCACGCGGGCTACCGAATAAGCCAGGTCATCCGCAAACGTATCGAAGAGCATTTCGGCTGGGGCAAGACAATTGGCCGGATCTGGCAAACGGTCTATCGCGGCATCAAGCGCGTTGACCAGCACTTCAAGCTGACGATGGCCGCGAGCAATCTGACCCGCATGGCCAGAATGCCAAACGTGGTGCCACAAGGAGCGTTGCAATGAGCCGCCATGGTGCGAACACCGTACGGCGCCGGGCTGGCGTGCCTGCGCACTGCCTGCCAAAACCACTCGGCGAACCCGCAATTCAGCAGCAAATTGCATGTGCAAACCTCTTGAACACTGCTTCGGTCGTCATGACGGGGCACTTTTCAACAGCCTGCTAGACATCTGGTCGTTGAATTCCCCAGCAAAGCTACTGTCAAGCAGGCAAGCGGTAAGAATAAGACAGTAGCCCTTATTGATTGCTCAAAACGTATCCAGCAGAGACGATTTCTATGAACTATCCTGCTTCGCGAAATCACAATGAACCGATTGTCATCATCGGCATGGCATGTCGCTTCCCACTTGCCGCGAGCAT
Organism: Candidatus Burkholderia crenata; assembly: GCA_001190015.1. Taxonomy (GTDB): domain Bacteria; phylum Pseudomonadota; class Gammaproteobacteria; order Burkholderiales; family Burkholderiaceae; genus Caballeronia; species Caballeronia crenata. The sequence continues at coordinate 16,791 of LGTG01000634.1, read as the reverse complement.
ACGCGAATTTTGGAGCAATCAGCTCGAGCAAAAGCATTGCATCACTCAAATACCTACCGATCGGTGGATTTGGGAGGATTATGATGGCGACCCATCAAGAGATGCTGGAAGGACCAATTCGAAGTGGGGTGCATTCCTCAAAGATATCGATCACTTCGATCCTCTATATTTCGGCATTTCGCCGTCAGAAGCGGAAGTCATGGACCCGCAGCATCGGCTTTTCGTAAAAACCGTCTGGGAGGCGTTGCTAGATGCCGGATACCGGCCAGAGGCACTCGCTAAATCAAATGCGGGAGTTTTCGTAGGGGTTCAGTTTCAAGAATACCAACAGCTACTGATCGCAGCCGGTATTCTCAGTTCTCGGGTTTGTACGGGTAACGCGCACACTATGCTCGCAAACCGCGTTTCTTATCTTCTCGATATTAGTGGGCCCAGCGAAGTCATCGACACGTCGTGCTCTAGTAGCCTTGTTGCACTAGCCCACGCCGTGTCGTCGTTGAGAAAAGGAGACTGTACTATTGCCATAGCTGGCGGTGCAAACCTGATTTTAGTGCCTGACGTGCACGTAATGGGAAGCCAATTAGGCGTGTTATCCTCTACTGGACGTTGCCGTCCACTCGACCAAAATGCGGACGGGTATGTTCGCGGGGAGGGCGTCGGAACCATTGTTTTGAAAACATTGAGACAAGCGGAAGAGGATGGCGACCACATCTATGCTGTCGTCCGTGGAATTGCTGTAAATCACGGGGGACGTGCCACCTCATTGACCGCACCGGGCTCGGCGTCACAGTCTGCCGTAATGAAGCTTGCGTTAGCTGATGCGCGCGTTGAACCCAAGTCGATTTCGTTCGTTGAAATGCATGCTACAGGTACTGTTGTTGGCGATCCGACAGAGTACGATGCGGTCAAGACAGCGCTTGCGCAAACGGTGGATTCTGTAAATACAACCGGGATGGTCTGTGCGCTAAGTTCCGTAAAATCTAATATTGGGCATCTGGAAGCGGCGTCGGGAATTGCTGGCGTTATCAACACCGCGCTTGCTTTAGAAAATAAGTGGCTGCCGGGGATGGCGAGCTTCGAGTCTATTAATCCTAAAATAGACTTTACAGGAACACCATTCTACGTCACTCGATATGGATGTGAATGGCCGGAACTGGAACAAGCGCAGCAACGCCGTGCACTTGTTAATTCATTTGGTTTTGGCGGTACTAACTGCTCCGCGGTGCTCGAGGAGTATCGCAAGGTGCACGATGATCTGCCTTTGCCAGTGGCGCGAGGGACGGACGAGCTCTCAATACCGTTGTCGACGTTTCGTGCGGACGACATGCCAGGCTACTGCTTGCAACTGCGACTCGCGATCGATCATATCCGCGCGAGCGATGTGTCGGACAAGCAGGTGTTTTTAAACGTTGTTAGCACGCTGCGCGTTGGCCGCGATTCACTACCGTATCGAAAAATTTTGCGGTGTGGGTCAGTCGATGAACTCTCCTCGCTTCTTCGTTCAATAGCCGCCGGAGAGGTCACTTGCTCGGCACCGACGGACACATTAGATTTCGACACTCAGGCTACAGGGGCCGTGGAGGCGGAATGGTTGCGAGGAATGCCAGTAAGTTGGTCTGGGCTGGCGGGAGCCAAGAGGGTTTCGCTTCCAACTCCGGCGTGGTCAGAACAATCCTATTGGTTCGCGGATCCATCGGTAGCCTCAGAGGTCAGTCATCAATCGAAGTCTTCGACTTTCACCTATCTAAGTTCGTCATGGGTTAAGCATCCGCTTGCGACTCTGGAGGTCGCACCATTAGCGAGAGAAAACCACGTACTGGTGATTGCTACCTCAGAGTCGGAAGCGTCTCGTTTCCAAAAACAGATCGTGGTTGAACGGCCCCAGGCACTGATCAGTTCGCTCGTGCTACCGTGGTTTGGTCTTCAATCAATCGATGCAACTACTGCATATGCTGCCTTGGCAGGCGAACTCCACTCTTTGCGAATCATGGGGCATACGCCGGATGCGGTCTTTGTTTTGACCGATGAATTCGATGGCGAAAAGTATGATGGCGATCTGGCATCAGGCTCGTTAATCGCGCCATTCTTTGGTATAACGAAGACGTTATACGATGTCTTTTTCCGAGATGCTATCCAGCTGTTTTTAGTTATTCGCTTTCAAGGAGAGGCTACACCTCCCCAACGAGCGGTAAGTGCGTTCGCGAAATCGGTTTTTCTGGAGAACAAGCGCTTCGTGTTTCATACGGTCTTTGTCGAGCAGTCAGAGAACGACGGCTGGCGAGCTGACGTCATCAAAGAGTGGAACTCACTTTCTTCCGAGAGGCCGCGTGTCTTGCAGCTCACGAGAGGCAACCGTTTTCTCGAGCAACTCCACGTTGCCAATTCAATCGCGACAGCGCCAACGCACCATTCACATCATTTTCGACGCGGCGGTGTCTACCTCATCCCAGGCGGTGCGGGCGAACTCGGCCATCGGTTCGCGGGCGAGCTAGCATTAAGATATGACGCGAAAATTGTTATTGTAGGACGGTCACCGGAGGAAGGAGAACGGGCAGAGAGGGTTCGTTTTGTTCGCTCGATGGCGCGGGCTCCCAGCGATGTCAGATATTTCCAGTGCGACTTAACGTCGCTCGGTAGTGTAAATGACGTCGTGCGTCAGACGTGCGCCCTCTATGAGCGCCTTGACGGCGTTGTCTCCTTAGCAACAGATCATCAGGACTCGTTCGTCTTCAAAAAAACATGGGACGAGTTTGGGCGCATCTCAGCGGCAAAAGTTCGGGGAACAGTCAATCTGGACGAGGCAACGCGCAACCTCGATCTCGACTTGTTCTTGTTGTTCTCCTCCCAAGCTGCTCTCGGGATAGCTGGGGGAAGCGACTACGCTTATGGTTGCGCGTTTCAAAATGAGTTCGTCAGGTATCGAAACCGCAGGGTTAGCCTGGCCAAGTCAGGAGGAAAGGCGTGCGCGGTAAATTGGTCCCGGTGGAAGTGGGACAAGCATGCCACGCCGGAGTTTGACGCTTGGGTAGCGTCGCTTGGATACGACTTCCTCGGACTCAAGGAGGGCTTCGATAGTTTAGAGGCAATTCTGGCTTCAGGGATGGAAACCGTCTTTGCACTGTACGGTAACACCAACGATATCGTAAGTAACATGGATCTAGGAAGCGGCCTTATAAGTACGACGGCTAACGAATCGCGTTGGGTCGATGTTCACCCGAAGAGCGCGCGACGAGATGTCGAGCATGCTGTCGAACAACTGAGCGAAACAGAGCTTTTGTCACTGGCTAACGACCTGCGACTAACAATCCCAACCAATCTCGCTCAAGAAGAGTTTCGCCACCAGCATGTCGATGATCAGTTCGAGCAAGACGAAAGTACTGCCGACCTAAAGCTCAGTGTATGCGCAGTCCTGAGCAAAACACTGAAGATCGATGAAATCGACGCCGATGTTGAGCTCTCATCGCTCGGTGTGGATTCCATCATCGCAGTGGACGTGGTGGTAGCGCTAGAGGACAAATTTTCGATCGAAATGCACCCCACATGGCTGTTCGAATTTCCTACCGTGAATTTGTTGACAAACCATATCGTGGCGGTGATGAATCGGAAGACTGCGGAACCCATCTCCTAACATACCCTGATGGACTTGATATGAAGTTGTCGCACCGCCTCGGCTGAGTGCCGAGATCCCGCTTCAGTCAGAAAAGCCCCGGTGATCCAATGAAGTTCAGCCTGCTATTTTTCTCACAAATCGAGGGAGAACCCAACGGATCGCCATATCGATTGATTTTGGAAGCGGCACAATACACAGATGCACATGGGTTCGAAGCCGTTTGGATCCCCGAACGCCATTTTAGTTCAGTTGGAGGAATCTATCCTAACCCCGCGGTGATCGCTTCTGCACTTGCGGCAACTACGGATCAGATTCGTTTGCGGTCGGGCAGTGTAGTTCTGCCACTGCATCACCCCGTGAGCGTGGTGGAAGACTGGGCGGCAGTTGATCAACTTTCAGGTGGTCGCGTGGACCTTGCGTTTGCCAGCGGATGGAATCCACGCGATTTCTTATTCTCCCCCCAGTCATTTTCGAATCGCAGGAGCGATTGGCTAGAACGCATCCCGGTGATCCAATCAATTTGGAGAAAGGGAAGCACCGTTGTAGCAAATAGCGATGGGGTGGAGGTAAAGGTGGACGTGTATCCACGTCCAGTACAACCAGAACTGAGCATTTGGCTGACAGTGACTCGGCTTAAAGAGTCGTTCGAAATCGCTGGCTCAATGGGACTGAATGTATTGACGATGCTTTCGGGAATAACCTTGCAGCAGTTGTCTGAAAATATCAAAATCTATCGCAATGCTCGAAATGCGGCTGGTATCGATCCCTCTTCGGGAATCGTGACTTTAATGATGCATACCTACATTCACGAGGATATCGGTACTGTCAGGCAACGCGTGAGCGGGCCCCTTATGCGATACTTAAAGGATAGCGCGAAAACTCACCTTGACGGCGGCGCAATATCAATGAATATCAGTCGGTCCGAGCGCGAGATTGAACGGATCGCTGAATACTCTTTTGAAAGATATTTCGCGACCGCGGCGCTATTTGGCGATGTCGAAACGACGAAGTTCACTGTAGAGAAATTAGCCGCGGCAGGGGTCGATGAGATTGCATCAATGATCGATTTCGGTTTGTCCGTTGAGCATGCACTCGAAGGGTTGAACTATTTGCAAAAACTAAAGAATAGCCGTCGCAATTGATCTCGGAACAATGTTTTCTTTTGGAATATTGAATGTCACGTCCCGATCTTTCGGAACTTAGGAAGCAGATTATCGATAAACTCGTGACCGTCTCTATTCCAGTACAGGAGGAGGAACGATTGAGCGAAAGGCCTCTCCGACAACCACCAAGCGAGACCCTAGAGCCGATAGCGATTATCGGGCTGCACTGCCGTTTCCCGGGCGCCGCGGACTCAGACATGTTCATTGACACACTGCTTGGCGCACAAAATCATGTAAAAACGACGTTCGCCAAACGCTTCCCGGAACATAAGCTTGGTGAGCGCTGTGGTTATCTTTTCGGCGCGCTAGAGGATATAACAAAGTTCGATAACTTGCTATTCCGGATCTCTCCACGCGAGGCCGAGGCGATGGACCCCCACCATCGCTTAATGTTGGAGTCCGTCTGGCTCGCTATCGAGGACGCTGGTTACGCTTTGGCATCATTCGCGGAACCCGAGACGGGCGTATTCGTTGCAATATACAATCAAGACTTTTCCCATATATCACGTGCCGCTTCTTGGGATGTGCAATCGCAGCCCTACTTGGGAACAGGGGTTGCCCATTGCCTTCTGCCCAATCGAATTTCATACATTTTCGACTTACGTGGGCCCAGCGAAGTGGTTGATACGGCTTGTAGTAGTGGCCTTGTCGCAATCCATCGTGCCGCGCAAGCCATCAGAAACGGAGAATGTTCACAGGCGCTGGCCGGTGGCGTGAGCTTACTACTCGAGCCTAGTCGAATCGTTGCGCTTGATAGAATGGGCGTTCTTAGTAAGGAACATTCAACGCGAATTTTTAGTGACGCACCAACCGGTCAAGCACTAGGCGAGGGCGTCGGTACTGTTATTCTAAAACGGCTCTGTGACGCTAATGCTGACGGAGACCACATATATGGAGTAGTCCATGGATCTAGGGTTAATCACCGTGGAAGACAGTCGGGAAGCCTAACGTTGCCAGATGTTGGCTCACAGGTCTCTCTGATACAAGGGGCGTTTGCGCGCACCGCGATAAAACGGGCCGACATCTCATACGTTGAAGCTCACGGCGCCGGCGGAAACGGTGATATTCCCGAAATGAACGCGCTGCGCCAATGTTATCCCCACGTCAACGGTGTCGGCTCCGTTAAAGGCAATATTGGGTGCTCAGAGGCAGCGGGTGGAATGTCCCAATTGGTCAAGGTCTTGATGGCCTTCAGGCGAGGGATGATGCCGATGACCTTGAATCACGACCGTGGTGCTGGCGAAAATTCCGGATACTTAGCCGGATGTCGGGTCCTAACTGCAAACGCCAAAATATCCGAATTGAAACGAGATGCGGCGACACCACTAAGGGTTGCGCTTCATGCCTATGGAATCGGCGGGGTGAACGCACACATGATAATCGAAGAACCCCCTCCGAGAGAATTGCCGATTCGTACGGCAGTGGCCCTACCTATTCTTTTGACGGCTAGAAGTTCGACTAGCCTCTCGACACTTGCTCGGCAACTCCAGAATTATGTCAGCAGCGACGCTAATTTCAACTTACTCGACCTAGCTTTCACGATGGCTGTAGGGCGCACGCATCACAGTTTGCGTGTTGGGTGGGTAGCGCGTTCGCGCGAGGACGTTCTAGATGGCATTGAGCGTCTGCTCGCCATTGAGATCAACTCGACAACGACGTCTTTTATGCGCAGCAGCTTTGCGCAAGACCCGCGCGGTGCCGACAAAGTTTTGCATGCGATAGATGAGTGGACGAAACAAAAACCTGTCGACTGGTCTCTGATAGTTGGCCGAGGGGCCCGCTTGCGCTTACCAGTGTCCACACTCAATGCGGGCGACTTTCCTCTTCCTTCTGAAGCGAATGCAAATCCTGACTTGCTTGAAGAGGACCAGGGGAGCGAAATAGGCTGTTCGCCGGTCGATATGGAAGTTGTTCGTTGGATCAAGACGCAAACAAAGCTCGACAATGTTGAGTTGGATATGTTTGCAACACTTGAAGAGTATGGCATCGACTCTATAATGCGAGCCGCATTGTCTGAATATGTATATCGGCAATTCGGTGTCCAAATTCAAGCGAGCCAAATCTATGGTGCCTCCACAATTCAACAGTTGCTTGATCATATAGCCAACCGGGAGGCGAACCCGGCGAATCTGTCTACGGAGTCGGAACGGCGGATCAGCGATTCACCCGCCGTTGCCGAGGTCGAAAGGAATGTTGGACTGATTAGATCGTTGACAACTCGGAAAAAGCTGTTTGAGTCGGATTTAGCAGTCTTGTACTCGAACCTCGAATCTGTTGAGTGTCGAAATTTGGAAAAAACCTTATCTCAGTACAATGATAAATTTCACGTTAAGAGAGACGGGAATGGAAATATTTGGGTGTTCCTGAACGTCGGCGATTCGAATACATTCGACTTAACAAGCCTGCAGGGGTTGTTGTCTTTGTTTGAGATATTACATAAAGATTCTGATTTTAGTCATAGCCGTTTAATATATCTTTCACATTTTCAAAAAGATTTTTCGCTTGGTGGCGATCGGCGATATTTCGTCAATCAGGTCCAGCTTGGACAGAGTGAGTCAATTGAACAAATCGCTACGACGTACACGCGGTTTCTTGACGTGCTCTCGGAGATGCACTTCATTACCGTTGGCGTAGTTTATGGTAATGCTTTAGGTGGGGGCTTTGAACTTCTGATGGCACTCGATTATCAGTTCGTTTGGCCGGGAACAAAGGTAGGATTACCGGAAGTACGTTCTGGGCTTATAGCTGGTATGGGCGGTATTAGTTATGTTGGTTCCATAATCGGCCCAGCAAGAGCGCTTCGGTGGAACATCGCAGGAGAGATTGTGTTAGCCGATGAGGCTGTCGAGCTCGGACTGCTGTCACATCTGAGTTCCGCCCCGTTCTCCGATGCACTGACTTTGAATTCACAGATACCAGATTTAGACGCGGCCATCTCCGTTAAGAGACAAATCAATTTGACGAAGACACCTTTACTGAAGAAAGACGTAAGTGAGTGGACGCGGCAAGTCATTGCCGGCGGGTTTCTCTCGAAAGCCGCGGTCATCCGAGATGATTTTTTGACGATTTGCCAAAGCTGACTCTGAATGATTGCGATTCGTGGTGTATGACATACTCGCTTGTCATCCCAATATTATGACGAGGGTGAAAGATGCAACAAGCCGTTCAAGAGAGAATATTGCGTCGGGCACTTCTCTGCATAGCAAACGGCACGCCGGACATGGCAGCTGAGGCGCACCGCGTTCCCGTAAAGGAATATGCCGACGAGTTGAACATATTGCGCCGTTACCCTCAGCCTGTTGGAGCCGCATCCGATGTGACGAACCCCGGTGATTGGATCGCCCGTAGTTGTATGGGTATGCCAGTCCTCATTACCCGAGACTGCAACGGAGCGTTGCGCGCCTATTTAAATGTCTGCCGGCACAGGGGTATGCAGCTCGTGGACTGCGGCCGCGGGTCTAACCGGTTTGATTTTTCATGTCCCTACCACGCCTGGAGATATGACAACACCGGCCTCTTAAAAAATATTCCCAAGTCATTCGGTTTCCATAATTTACCGAGAGAAGACTTCAATCTCGTCCCGCTAGCGGCTGAAGAGCGCGCGGGTTTGATTTGGGTGATAGCAGAACCCCGATTGAGGAATGCGAGTATATCTGCCTTACTCGGTCCATATGTCGATGAACTTGAGGGCTTCGGCTTCTGTAGCCATGTGGGCTACGCGCCTCGGTCTTTTAGCATTGCGAGTCACTGGAAGTTACTCGCAGATGGATCGTTGGAAGATTATCATTTCCAGGTGCTACATCAAAAAACAAGCGCGCCTTTATTCTTAGATACGTCTCAACTCACTGATAATCAAGGCCTGCACTTTCGCTTTTTCTTGGTACAAAGAAGCCTTACGCGTGCGGCCGAAGAGGGTTTGCGAGGTTCGGTTATTCGCACGTTCGGGAATTTTCTCTATTTCTTTTTTTCATCAACATGGTTCCTCGTTCAGCCCGATCACGCCATGGTTACATTTACCACTCCGACAGATGTAAGAACAACGATGCTAGAGAAGCTTGCTCTGATACCCAAGGAGCCAGATGAGAACGACAGGGCTTATTGGGATTAAAATGTTTCATTGTTTCGTAGCACATTAGACGAAGATTATGCGTTGATGGAGAAATTACAAACTGGTCTGACCTCTGGCGCGAACGAGTTCCTGACTTTCGGTCGGTTCAAGTTTGCTCTTGCTGATTTTCATCGCAACTTAAATACTGCTTTAGAGGCGGACATCCATTCTCTGAAAGATATTTGACGCGGGTATCTTCGGCGTAGCTACGTTAAGTTTAACCCTTACTACTAAATCGAGGTTTGTTATGGAAAATGCAACTCCAAGCAGCGCGGAAATCAAAGTTTGGTCGCAAAAGCACATCGGCGAGGTATTAGACGTTCCGAAAGAAAAAGTAGACCCGAAGGCAGAGTTTGATCGGCTCGGTTTGGATTCAACATCGTTGATGTCATATCTAATGACCTTGGAAGAGTGGCTGCATATTGAATTAGTCCCAGATATCTTTTTTACCTATACGACAATTGAAGGTTTGTCGGAGCATCTCGCATCTCGACTCTCGGTCCACCAAGGAGACTTATCATGAGCTCTGAGCTCGTCTTGGCCCGCGACACAACCAAGTATGGCGGTTCCGCGGAGGGTATAAAAAGCCATTATGATATTGGGAATGACTTCTGGCCAGCAATACTCGGGCCAACGATGGCATATTCATGCGCATTGTTCACTAGAGCAGACGAAAGCCTTGATGATGCGCAACGACGTAAGATCGATTGGCATCTAGCTGCGGCGGGGGTAGCTAATGCTAGCTCCGTGCTCGACATCGGATGTGGTTGGGGGTCAGTGCTTAAGCCATTGGCTTCAAGAGATTCGCTTTGTCGCATTCACGGGATTACCTTGAGTAACGCGCAAGCGGAGTATCTATCTAGTTTGAATCTAGCAAATCTCAACGTTTCCGTTGAGAACTGGGCGGTTTACGAGCCAACCGATCTGTACGACTCAATTATATCCGTCGGCGCATTCGAGCACTTTGCAAACGCCAAGCAAACGAAAGCAGAAAAGGTCGCACTTTATCGGGATTTCTTTGAAAGATGCCGGTGTTGGCTATCTCCATATGGCCGCATGTCGCTGCAGACCATCGCCTACGGAAATATGAAGGCAGAAGACGCCAACGCATTTATGAACGACGAGATCTTCCCCGAGTCAGAGCTGCCTTTCCTCTCGGAGATTGTGGAAGCGATGGATGGACTCTTTGAGATCGTCCAGTTAAGGAATGACAGACTTCATTATGCGAAAACGATGGATGCATGGGGACGGAATTTGGTTAGCGACAAGCCACGTCTATCGGCGATAGTTGGGGAGCAAAAGTTCTCTGACATGCACCGTTTCTTCAAGCTTGCATCGGTTGGCTTCCGAATGGGTAAGCAAAACCTTTTCCGTTTCGCGCTGCGGCCGATTCGAAGCGAATGGTCGGTCCAAGGACGGGATGATTGGACTAATCTCGACCCCAAGTAGAGAGAGCAACAAATGAAACGAACAGTTGGGGACTGACGTGACTCAAGGCTCATCGTGGTTGAGACGCTCGGCCGGGAACGTGGAAAGTGCGGCCAGGCTCCTATGTCTGCCACACGCTGGCGCCGGAGCTTCGGCTTTCAATAGCTGGGGTTGGCTGATGCCCCCGTGGCTCGAGCTGGTCCGGGTGCAATTGCCCGGCCGCGAAGACAGACTCTCCGAAGAACCCGCCAGCAGGACAGAGACCGTTATTCCGGCGCTCATGCAGGAAGTCGAAACGCTTTTGGACCAACCGCTTGCTGTCTATGGCCATTGCATGGGTGCCTTGTTAGCGTTTGAACTTGCACGCGAGATGCGTCGACGACAACATAAAGATCCTATGGGCCTCTTTGTGTCCGGGCGGCGGCCGCCGCAGGGGCCTGTGGTTCCACCGCTTTTTAAGCTTGACGAACCCTCGCTCCTCAGCGCATTAGAAGCAATGGGAGCTTCCTCACCCCTCTTAACGAATGAGCGCTGGCGTCAGTATTACATAGGCGGCGTTCGGAGTGATCTGGAGATCGCTGACACGTATGTGTACCGCGAGGAGGCCCCATTGAACTGCCCGATTAGCTTGTTCATCGGACGTGACGATCCGTGCCCTACGATCGAAGGGTGGTCTTGCCAGACGTCTGGAAGATTCGACGAGATAGCGTTGGACGGCGGTCATTTCTTTTCCAGCGAAGGCGTACGTTATCTGATTGCGGCCATTGGCCACTCCGTTTCCGGCCATTTGGACGCCGCAAACGTCGGGAGAGCGGGTAGCTCAATAAGCATGCGCTAGCAGCCTTTTATCACATATATCGGGAACCAAAATGCGGACTATGCGTGCTGTCTATGCTGAAGAACTTGACAAGAATTTTTGTATTAGAGAAGTGCCGGTCCCAGTTCCGAACCGTAAGCAGGCGTTGGTAAGGATACACGCGAGTGGCGTGTGCCCCACAGACACCAGCATCTCCAGCGGCTCCTGGCTCATGAAGCGGCCGATGTTTCCTTACATACCGGGCCATGAGGGTGCGGGAGTCATCGCCGCCGTGGGAAGTGACGTGTCAAATATTAAAGAGGGTGATCGGGTGGGGGTTTTCTGGCTCAATTCGACCTGTCATTCCTGCCCCTACTGTCTGAGGGGCCGCGAGAACCTCTGCTTGTCCCAAGAGAGTACCGGCTACACGATGAATGGCACGCACGCCGAGTATTGTTTGGTTAGCGCGGATTTTGTGGTCCCTCTACCAACAGGGGGGTTGGAACAATTAGCGCCGTTGATGTGTGCTGGCGTAACGAGTTACAAGGCCGTAAAAGAGCTGGGCGCCGATAGGGGCGACATTGTTGTCGTGATTGGCGTTGGCGGTACCGGTCATCTAGCAATTCAATATGCCGTCGCGCGCGGTCTGACAGTCCTAGCTGTCGACGTCGATCAATCTAAGCTGGAACTTGCGACAAGTTTAGGCGCGTCTCTCGCAGTCAATGCCAATGGTTTCCCGGTAAACAAGATCGTCCGAGAGACGGGGGGAGTGCACGGCGTCATTGTTACCGCGCCGATGCCTAAGGCATTTGAACACGGCTTGCGGATGCTAAGAAGGGGAGGCGTCTGCGTGCTTGTTGGCGTCAGCGAGGCTCCGTTAGCGATATCAGCTTTTCCGACTGTGATCAATGAATACTCGATTCGCGGAACAGTCAGCGGTACGAGAGCTGACTTAGTGGAGGCATTGGACCTTGTGAACGAAGGGAAAGTACGGACCGTGGTTAGTACGACGCCCATGGAAGAGGTCAACATTGCTATCCGCGAGGTGAAAAGCGGGCAAATTGTCGGTCGAAAGGTTCTGACAATGTAGTTGTTTGATACAGCGAACGAAGGACGGCGTAGCCTGACTCACAAGCAATCTATTCAGGAGAAGACCATGGAACAATTGCACCCCAAAATTACCGACAGTTCTCCAAGCCGCTTCATCGGCGAAAGCGCTGTGCCCCAAGGGCCCACTAACCCTGGGAAACGCTATGCGGTTAGCAGTCCATTTCTACACAAGAAACAGCGTCGCCATTTTATGTTGTACGACGTTCTTCCTGCGATCGGCACACTTTTCGCAATCTGGTACTGCGCGGCACACCCATTGACGAAGCTCGATTGTTCTTTGTTTCTATTGATGTGGTGTCTCACTGGGTTTAGCTTAAGCGTCGGATTCCATAGGCATTTCTGTCACCGCAGCTTTAAGGCTCACCCCGGCGTTCGGATCGCTTTTGTAGTGTTTGGATGTATGGCTGCTAGGAGTTCCATGATCACATGGGCCTCTCAGCACAGACGCCATCACCAATTAGCTGATCATGACGGCGACGCTCATTCACCCAATTTATCCGGCGACGGCGCGCGGGGAAGACTCAAGGGTTGGACACACGCACACTTCACATGGATGTGGAGACATGAATATCCCAACATCGTCTACTATGGGTCGGACCTGATACAGGACAAGCGTGTGATGCGCGTGGATCGCTATTACAGCCTGTGGATCTTAGTCGGATTGGTGGTTCCCGCGGCACTCGGTGCACTGTTGTCTCTTAGCTGGCAGGGGGCATTCACCGGATTCCTCTGGGGCGGCGTCGTACGTTTGTTCGTCGTTGGCCAGCAAATTTCCGCACTCAATTCGTTGAATCACATGGTTGGAACGCGTCCTTTTAAAATGAGCGATAACAAAAGTCACAATAACGCCCTGTTCGGATGGCTAACTTGGGGCGAGGGATGGCATAATAATCATCATGCGATATCGAGTTCCGCCAGTTTTTCCTTCCGATGGTACCAAGTGGATCCTGGTTACTGGCTTATTCGAGCCCTTCAAGCGCTGGGCCTTGTCTGGGACGTTCAAATTGCGGATAGGGAGCGCGTTCTATCGCTGCAGAAGAAGCTCGAAGAACAGACCAGCAGGGCGTCAGTCGGACAGCCTGGCAAATTCGTTGCGGACCGCGTGAAATGAACACCGCGCATCGAAGCTTGGTCGCAGCGCTCACCGCGCATTCGAGGTCGGATCCAGATCGGCGCGCTTTTGTGTTCCTATCACCAGATGGTTCCGAGGAAATGGTTTTGACATTTGGCGAGCTATGTTGCCGAGCTCGACTTCTATCAAAAGAGATTCGGAATTCGACGAAATCGGGCGATCGAGTGCTTTTAGCGTTCCCGCCAGGTCTGGAATTTGTGGTCGCTTTCATCGGATGCCTTTACGCCGGGGCGATCGCGGTTCCGGTCGTCTTGCCTCGGCGTAACAAAGTGCTAGACGCGACCCGATCGATCATAGCAGATTGTGATCCAAAACTGGCGATGACAACCGTGCCTCAGGGGCCTCCCCTTAAGTTGATATTTGAGGAATCGCTTGGAATTGACTATCTTCCAATCCTCACGGTCGACCTGACGCAATCCCAGGCGCGGGTCCCAGTTCACTTAGGTAGCGAGGATATCTGTGATATTGATGAGATTGCATTTCTTCAGTATACCTCTGGATCAACATCCACCCCAAAAGGAGTAGTGGTAAGTCATGGCAACCTTTCGGCCAATCTAGAAATGATTACTGATGCGTATAAGTTGGATCGATCTTCCACTCGGGTTGGCTGGATTCCCTTACACCACGACATGGGGTTAATCTTCAACGTATTACAGGCGTGCTACTGTGGGGCACTCTGCGTCTTGATGGCACCGATGTCCTATTTGAAGCAACCTCTTTTATGGCTAAGAGCGATTGATAAGTACCGAGCGATACTCGCTTTAGGAACTAATTCGTCATATCAGCATTGCGTGGACACAGTAGGTTTCGTCGCATCGAGCGGACTCGATTTGTCGTCGTGGAAATTAGCGATTACCGGAGCTGAGCCTGTTCGATGGGAGACCATGCGAGCTTTCGGTGACAAATTTGGTCGATGCGGTTTCGATATGAATGCATTTCATCCGGGATTTGGAATGGCCGAGGCGACTCTCGTGATAACCGGCGGTCGATTCGCCAGAGGCCCGCGCCTGCACCGTGCGGACTCCGCAGCTCTGCGGCGCGACATTGTAGCTGGCTCCGACGTAGCGGAGGCGCTGACACATGTCGGTTGCGGCCGGGCAATGCCTGGTGAGGAAGTTGCGATTGTCGACCCTGTCTCGCTTGTCCGAAAAACAAACCTCGCTGTCGGCGAAGTCTGGGTTAAGGGCAAGAACGTCGCTAGAGGCTATTGGAAAAATCCTAAGGCGACGAACAATTCATTTTGCGGCCTTATCAAAGGCGAAACGGATGCCAACTGGTTAAGGACAGGTGACCTCGGCTATCTGGAGGACGATGGCGAGCTATTCATTACAGGCCGCCTTAAGGACATGATCATAGTTCGCGGGGAGAATCACTATCCCCAAGATATAGAGTACACCGCGGAGAAAGCGGCGACTTCGTTAAGAAAGGATTATGGCGCAGCCTTCAGCGTCGTCTGCGGAGGTTCAGAGTTCGTTGTACTCGTATACGAAGTTAAGAAGTCAATGATGGGCCGCCTTGATGATGCAGAGGTCTGTCGGGATATCCGGCAAGCCGTGCTGCGCGAACACGGAATATCGCTTCACGACTGCGTCTTAGTGAAGGCAGGCACTGTTCCTAAAACGACTAGTGGAAAGATCCGCCGCAGCCGGGTGTCAGAATTGTGGCGCCACGGCCTTTTGGTGCCAGTCAGCCATAAGCGGTTCATGTCTTGACCGACGTAATGTGCGTCATGCTCAAAACACCCCTCAACGCAAGGGTCGGTATGACGTTACCATTTGTTTCGTTCGTATGCTCTAAAACTACGCGGACTGGAGTGGATAGTGGGCCTGTCGAAAGCCGCGGGTTTAGCATGTCAGTTAATGATCTCTTCCACGATGTCGCAGCGCGTAAATCGGAGACGGGAGCGCGCGCCGATATGGTTGCTTCCCTTTTAATTACTCTGCAGAAGTATGGTATCGCGCCGAGATTCAAAGTGCTTCAAATTGGAGGTACGGCGAAAGCAAAAGCCAGATCGAATGTATCATTCGAAAATTTGGGACTACGAGCGCGTCATACCTTAGCATCGGACTTACGCATGAGTACGTCTACACTCGTCTAGCAAGCTGTTGAAAAGCGTCCCGTCATGACGACCGGAGCAATGTTCAAGAGGTTTGCATATGCAATTTGCTGCTGAATTGCGGGTTCGCCGAGTGGTTTTGGCAGGCAGTGCGCAGGCATGCCGGCGCGGCGCCGTACGGTGCTCTACCATGGCGGCTCATTGCAACGCTCCTTGTGGCACCACGCTTGGCATTCGGGCCATGCGGGTCAGATTGCTCGTGGCCATCGTCAGCTTGAAGTGTTGGTCAACGCGCTTGATGCCGCGATAGACCGTCTGCCGGATCCGGCCAATTGTCTTGCCCCAGCCGAAATGCTCTTCGATACGTTTGCGGATGACCTGGCTTATTCGGTAGCCCGCGTGCCGCGAGGTGCGCCCGTCAATTGCGCTGCCGCCGTAACGCTCATCGTTGCGGGCGACAGGCGGCGTCGCATTGCGAGCGCGGCAATCGTTCACGAAGTCACGCGTGTCGTACCTTGTTAGCGCCTACGGTCTTCGCATGGCCGCCAGGCACGCAGTCAAGCAACCGCAATGCGCTCGCGCGCTCCGCGAATCCGTCTGCATGACTGACCACGGCGCTGACCACCAGCCCCGAGCAGTTCTCCATCAGGATGTGTCCCTGGTAGCACAGGATGGCTGGACTCTTTTTGCTCTTCTTGAACAGACGTGCATCCGGATCCGTGCTCGACTCATGCGTATCGTTGCTGCGTCGCTTGCCCTTCCAGTCCGTGTCGGCATTGCGCCCACTGCTTGGCGGCGGTGGTCCATCGTCTGAGCCGTCCTTCGCACGGAAGCTCTTGTGACTCGCCCATGCCTGAATCAGCGTACCGTCCACCGAGAAATGCTCTCTGGACAACAGGCCCCGTTTGTCGGCCAGACTCATAACTTCGGTGAAGAACGCTTCCACGACTTCGTGCTCGAACAACCGGTCTCGGTTCTTCGAGAACACCAAATGGTCCCAACACGGCGTCCTCGATCGCCAGTCCAACGAACCAGCGAAACAGCAGGTTGTAGCGCATCTGTTCCATCAGCATGCGCTCGCTGTGCACCGAGTAGAACACCTGCAGCTTGCAATTACCCATATTTTTCTACGATTCTCTGTTGATAACGAATCCTTTCTGTTAACATCGTTGTAAGATTAGTTGATGAGGGACGGCGATGACGAACAGAGGCGGTCGAAAGCGTGCATCGGAAGAAGCCTGTGATGCTAATGCGTGGCTGAACGAGGAAGCGGGACAAAGCCGGTTTCGCGATGAGCGTCTTGGCAAAAGATTCCGCCTGGTTCTCGAACGCCTGTAGTCGTGTATCGGGCAGAGCATTCCGATGGCCTTTCAGGATTGGTGCAACAC